>CAYVVK010000181.1:0-6671 GCA_964454855.1 uncultured Phaeodactylibacter sp.
GCGCGCCTCCATGAGCCGGCTCCAGATGTGCTGGCAGGTGTCGATGTTCTTGTGGGCTTCGCCCGCTGGTATCCGGATGAGGGTAAAATCGTCCTGCCCCAGGGCCGCCCGCAGGCGCGGCAGGCAGTGCGCCTCGGTATGCTCGTCCACGAGGACGAAGAGGGCGCTGTGGGGCGTGTTTTTCAGAAAGGCGGGCAGGGCGGCCTTCAGCTCGCCCACGTATATGTTATAGCCTGTAAGTGGTATGGTCTGCATGCGGTGGCTTTTGCCGTCCAAAGCTACGGACTGGGAGGTGAAGGGGCAAGTGTTTTTTGGATTTGTTGCTTCGGCATCCTGCCGAAGTGTGACGGCAGGATGCCGTCACGACAGCTTAATTTTGCGCGTTCCATATCGCTGCTTTTAAAAAGAAGTGAGAGAATAAAACATTGTCGGGGTGTAAGACATTATTATTATTATGCAAATATATCGAGTGTTTTTTCTACAGGCTTTCCAGTTGTTCCAGGAGCCATTGCCTCTCTGTTAAAGGGTTTGTACTCTCTATGGATTTTTTGAGCTTTTCCTTTTGCTGGCCGTCGTAGGGATTGATCCTGACTAGTTTCCGGGTAAGCTTGATGATGTTTTGGTAGTTGGTTTTATAAGAGCCCATCAGGTCCTTTCTGTTGATATATGTCCGCATGCTTCCCAGTAAGGATTCCAGGGCATCTAATTCATCCAGCTCGTGGTAGATCTTCATAAGCATGGTCTTGGCGTTGAGGTTGATCAGGACATCGTCGAAGTCGGTCTGTACCAATAAACGCATGGCAGAGTCATACTCTTTTCTCTCATAATTTAGCCTCGCCAGGCTGTGTAGGAAAAAGCTTTCTCGATACTTCTCCGGCAGATAGGGTTTAAATTCATGGATGAATCGGTAAACCCAGTCGTACTTTTTCAATTTCAGGCCAGCACTCACGGCATTGCGGAATGTAAAAGGAGAAACCACGCCATTTTCTATAAGGATTCTATCGGCCAAGCCCTGCTCATACAGATTGAAAGCTTCACCGATAAATATTTCCTCATCTCCTGTATTGGCCTGGCGTATGCAATAATTGATTGCCATCAGGTAGATATCTCTGATCTCTGTAGGGGGGAAGAATTCCTTGTATTTTTGGATCGCCTTTCTAAGGCTTTGAAAATAAGCCCGGTTGGTTTCGTCTTTGAAGGCCATAAGCCCATAATAATAAATGGCTATAGCGGGGTGTTTTAAATGCCCTTCTCTTTCTATAAACTTCAGAACTTCGCCTAACAGGCCGATCTCATATTTAACTTTATAAACGGCTTGATGAGCGAACATCAGGCAGCTTTGCCGCAGTTTGTCTGCCAGGAAAGTAACGTCCAGGGAATCTGACATTTCCTGCAAGTTCATCTGCACAGTACGTTTTTTACCATCGAGGAAAGTATATTTTTCAAGTTCAAGAAGATACTCATTGCGTAAATAATGCTCATCCCGATAGGGGTTCTTCTCCTGCAGCGTTTCTACAGAACGGATGGTTTTCTTAAAGGCCTTGTCCAGTTTGCGCTTGCGGTACACGCTTGAAAGGGCCATGCGGGAGCGCACCTCATCTCCCCGCAATTCCTGGTGGATGAGAAATTCTTCCGCTGCTTTCAGCAGAAAGTGCATGCTTTGCCGTAACTTGGCGTCATCGAAGGGCTCATCGGGGAAAATTTTCGAAAACACCCTTTCTTTGCGCAAAAACTTTTCCTCCTGAAGATGAGCACCCGCCATCAGATATTCGAAAAGCTGCACGACATCCTCCCGCTGATTGTGGGAGGGCGAATTTAACCACTTTCGCAGGTCGCGGACTTCTTTATCGGAGAAGGTCCGCATGATCGCTACCAGATGACTGTTTTCCATGACAGGTGTATTCAACAAATATGTAGTTAAAATATAATTCGTTTAATTGTGATAATGAATGTATGGAGTGTGTTTTTGTGTAATTTTGATCTCAAAAATACCGCTTTTTTTTCAACAAATCACTTTTTTTGTCTTTGTAAGTGCCTATGAAACATATCATTTTTGTATCAGGAAAAGTAGATAACGGCCTAAAACACTCGCTAATGACTTCAACACTTGCATATTCATTCTCCTCCGCAGCCCGCACTGTTGCCAGAGCTACTCTTTTGGCTACCCTTATGCTATGTGCTGTTTTCTCCGGAGCACAGGGGTGGGAAAGGGTGTTTGGAGGCAACCGCGACGATTTTGGCACGGCTGTTATCCAAACTGTAGACAGGGGTTTCCTCGTCCTGGGGTACACCCAATCCTTTCCCAATGGGCAAGACCAGGATTTTGACATTTACCTCATCCGCACCGACGTGGACGGCCGTGTGCTTTGGGAGAAACCCGTAGACGAAGGTTTCACTCAGCGCGGTAACGCTATGCTGGAGGCCGAAAACGGCGATGTCCTAATCGTAGGGGAGATCTCCTTTGAAACCCTCAACGGCCCTTTTAATGGCTATCTGTTGAAAGTAGACAGCGAGGGAGAATACATCTGGAGCCGTTCTTTTATGGGAGAAGGCTTAGAACGGCTGAAATTTAACGATATTATCCCGGCAGTTGACGGAGGCTATATCATCGTAGGTTCCGTGAAATATGAAGATACAACCGTTTCTGACGATAACCTCATCCTGAAAGTCGATGAACAGGGTAATGAAGTATGGAGAAAGGCTTTCGGTACTGAGCGTGGAGAAGAAGCGAAAGCAGCAGTTGTCTATCAGGGCGGCTACCTGGTGACGGGTATTGAAGACAATCCCGTTCCTCCGCCTACCGTACAGGGCTCCGATATGTTCCTTTATCGCCTGGATAGCGAAGGGGAAGAAACTTGGAAACAGGTCGTGTCTACTGTTCCTCAGGAAATGGGCAATGATGTGATCGCCACCGCAGATGGGAATATCGTCGTAGCCGGCTCCACCGGAGACAACGAAGATGTGGCGCTTTGGAAATATGACGCCAACGGCAACCTTCTATGGGAACGCTTTCACGATGTGAATGGAGGAAGCGATGCGGCCAATTCGATTATTGAGCTTCAGGATGGCAGCCTGGTCATTGCCGGGTTCGCCGACATCAGCCCTTCCAATACGGACAACCTGATCGTAAAGTTTGATCAGAACGGAACGCCGATATGGGAGAACTATTCCGGAGGAGACCTCAACGCTAATGTGGCCTATGATGTCTTTCCTACTTATGACGGTGGCTATGTGGTAGCCGGTGAAGTAAGCCTGATCCTAAGCCTGGGAACCAATGTGACCCTGACCCGCACCGACGGGCTGGGCAATATTTATACCAACTATATAAGGGGAAAAGTCTTTTTCGACGAGGATCAGGGTTGCGACCTGGACAACGGGGAGCAACCCTTTTCCAACTGGCTGGTGCGCGTCACCGGCAGTGAAGGCCGCTCTTTCTTCGGCGTGACCGACGAGAACGGCAACTTCGGCATTCAGGTGGACACCGGCGCCTATACCGTACAGGCCCTGCCGCCTAATTCTTACTGGGAAAACTGCCTGCCCAACGGCGTAACCCTCAGCCTTACCGAATTTTACGACACCACTCAGGTGAATTTCCCCTTCCGGGTGGATGAGATCAGCTGCCCTTTCCAGGAAGTAGATATCTCCGCGCCTTTCCTGGCGCCCTGCTCAGAGGTGGTGTATACGGTTAATTATGAAAATACCGGAACAGATAGCGCTAATGACGCCTACATTGAGGTCCGGCTGGATGATGAACTGGCCTTTATCGATGCCAGTATTGAAGGCGCCGGCGAGGGCAACCTCTACACCTTTGAGATCGGTGATCTGCCCATAGGCGGCAGCGGCTCCTTCACCATCACCACCGAAATGGCCTGTGACGGCATCGCTACCGGGCAGGCAGGCCTGGTGCGCGCCACCATCTTTCCCAACAAGCTCTGCGGAGTGCAGGACCCTAACTGGGATATGGCCAGCATCGAAGTGGATGGCGCCTGCCTGACCGATACCGTGGCGTTCAGGATAGAGAACCGGGGGACGGGCAATATGGCAGCGGCGCGTTCTTATTTTATCGTAGAAGAGGACCTGATGTTCCTCACCCGGTCTTTTGACCTTGACTCAGGTCAAGATACGCTTATAAAAATCCCCGCCACCGGCGCCACCTACCGCCTTATCGCCGAGCAATCGGAAGGGCACCCGGGCAACAGCTACCCGACGGTGGCTGTTGAGGGTTGCGTGGAAGACGGCGGCACCTTCAGCACCGGCTTCGTCACCCAGTTCCCGGAAAACGACCGCGACCCCTTCACCTCCATACAGGTGGACGAGCTGGTGGAATCCATGGGCGAGGCGCGCCTGCTGACTCAGCCCAAAGGCTACCGCGACTCGCTGGTCAGTGCGGATACGCCGCTGGATTACCGCTTTGTGTTCCGCAACATCGGGAATGACACGGTGTCTACCATCGTCATCCGCGATACGCTGCCGGCCGGGCTCGACCTGTCGGCCGTACGGCCGGGCGCCAGCAGCCATCCCTACAAATTCGAACTATACCATACCGGGGTAGTCAAGATCACCTTTGAAGATATTAATCTGCCCCAGGGCCCCAGCGGAGAGAATCCCGCTTCCTACGGTTTCGTGGAGTTCCGCGTCAGCCAGCAGGCCGGTAATCCGGAAGGCACGGTGATCGAGAACCACGCCGAGATCATCTTCGACTACTATCCGCCCATCACCACCAATACAGTGCGGCATGTAGTAGGCGGAGCAGATATTGAAAGCTTTGTGGAGGTCTCCACGGGCGTGATCTCGCCGGATGCGCCGGCGGGCATGCAGGTCAGGGCCTATCCCAATCCCTTTGTGGAGTTCGTGAATATTGAAGTGGAAGGCTGGCCCGAAGGCAGGCCCCTGGAATTCACGCTCTTCGCTGCCGATGGGCGGCTCGTGCAGGTGGAAAGAGAACGAACGAATAATTTTGTTGTCCAGCGGCGCAACCTGCCGTCCGGTACATACTTCTATAGCTTGAAATCTGAAGGAAAACTGCTGGGCAGCGGCACCCTGATGGTCCGCTAGCCCCATTTGACGCCAGCTAACATGATAGCCGGGCTCATAATCCCAAAAGCGCTTGAGGTTCCCTGGCCGGAAAAAAAATCCGGCCGGGAACCAAAATAGCCTGCCTCCGGGATAATTATTTGACAAACAAAACGTTTCTATAAAGAATTAGGTCGTCTTATTATTTCATGAGATTATGATTTGTTATTAGCAAGAGGCTCCGCCGGAACGGCGGAGCTTTTTTTTTGTACCTCGAAGCTTCGCCTTCGAGCCATACCCCGAAGCCAGGAAGGAAGTTTTAAAGGGGCGAGCGCAGGCAGCACCTAACAGCCTTGCCTGAGTACGGGCTGGCCCCGTACCCCCGTGGCATCAAAATGTGGTGTCTTGGTGCCCAAAAACAGGTAAAAAACGTCAGTTCGGGATCAAACCCTTTGAATATCACAAACTTGTAGCCCTATGGAGCTATTCGCCGCTCGCTATTTGCCATTCGCTGCGGCTTGCGAACAGCGAACTGCCATAAACGAACTGCAATTGCAACGATTTACCATCAATTTTATCCCGAACTCACGTTAAAAAGAAAAAAATAAACTTTTTTTCAGGTCATTATCAGTATAAATAGCAAATAAATTTCAACAAACACACTTAAGCTGTTCGTTCGTTGAGCCTTGATAGACAATGGATTGTAAAAACAGATGTGGATATTGAGGGGTGAAAAAGGCTATCTTTTTCTCAACAAATGCCCTTTTTTGTCTTTGTTTCCAGGCCTAATACCCTGCATATTTGTATTGTAATCAAAAGGAAACGCGCAAAGGCGCAAGATCCGAAAAGCGGTAAGATTGACATAAAGAAGGTTCCGGCAGAGTTACTAACTGTTATGAGAGGCTATCCCAAAGGCTACGATCAACAACCGATACCGATTATTTCGCCGGAACTTAAACCAACTTCATAAATTGATTTGCCGCCAGATGGCAGTACGAAAAGGGAGGCTAATTCCTGTGAAATCCCGAATCCCGATTCCGAATTGCCCAGAAACCGAGAAAAGCGCAGGAACATTATCCCGGGTGCTGCCATCAACTTTGAAAATCAAACAACTACAATAATAATCGGGCTTGCCCGATCGTTTAGTGAGTCAAGAAGAAATGATCAGGATTTCGACTATTCCAGCCGGAACGTACAAAATGTACGGTGATCATAATCCCATCAGCCGTCGGTTCCTTGCCAAACAAAATGGCAAGGAACCCAAAGCTCGACTCACTGGGAACTTTGATAAAGATTAATTTGTTTTGAATAAGAATTAGGTCGTCTTATTATTTCATGAGATTATGATTTGTTATTAGCGAGAGGCTCCGCCGGAACGGCGGAGCTTTTTTTTTGCCTTCTACTGAAGGATATGGCCGTCGTCTTATTGTCTCACTTTAACAAATCTGTAACAAAGATATAAAAAATATATATTTCACCAAGCTTTTTCTCAGATGCAACAAATATTTATAAGTTTTCGCACATGTGCAATACCATATTTGGGGTAATGTAGCCTTGCTACCGGATCATCTCCGCCAGTTCCTCCCGGAAGGCGGGCAGCTGAAAGCCGGCGATCGCCTGCTCAGGAATGCGATTGAGCAAAGAGAGCAGCTCAGAAG
>CAYVVK010000181.1:6681-10482 GCA_964454855.1 uncultured Phaeodactylibacter sp.
GGGCTTCCGGCAGCGGCAGGGTGAGTTCCAGGAAGTGTTCCTCAGGATGGTGCCGGAAGCTGGCTTCCTGCTGTTCTTTGCTGACGCTGAAGAGCAGGAAGGCCTCTTCCAGGCCGGTCCCGTACTTAAAGAGGGGAAAATTCTGGTTGAGCCATTCTTCAAAGTAGGCTCCGTCCAGCTCTTTGGTCGTAGTATTGGTGCTGATGATGCTGATCTCGAAATGCCGGCCGTTCATTTTTAAATAGAATTGGTTGCCGGACAAGATCCGAAATTAAGCAGAGGCCGGGCATGAGTAATGTCACGGTTCTAAGGTGATAAAGGGCATTGTCAAATGGCCTGTTGCCCTAAAACTCCGCATTGCCCGGCGTACGCGGAAAGGCGATCACATCCCGGATGTTGCCCATGCCGGTGATGAACTGCACCATGCGCTCGAAGCCCAGGCCGAAGCCGGCGTGGGGGCAGCCGCCGAATTTGCGCAGCTCCAGGTACCACCACAGCTCCTCCTGGGGCACATCCATCTCTGCCATGCGCTGCACCAGCACCTCGTGGCGTTCCTCCCGCTGCGAACCGCCGATCACTTCGCCGATGCCGGGGAAGAGAACGTCCATTGCGGCTACCGTACGGCCGGGTACGTTTTCCTGTTCTTCATTCATGCGCATGTAGAAAGCCTTGATCTCAGCGGGATAATCGCGCACGATGACCGGCTTTTTGAACTTCTTTTCCACCAGGTAGCGCTCGTGTTCGGCTTGCAGGTCCTTGCCCCATTCCACCTCGTACTCGAACTTTCCTTTTTTATAAGGTTTGGAATTGCGGAGTATGTTTACAGCATCGGTATAGGTGATGCGCTCGAACTCATTGTCCACTACAAAGCGCAGGGTATCGGCCAGCCCCATATCCCGGCGTTTTTCCTTCGGCATGTTCTTTTCCAGCTGCTGAATGCGCTGGTCGAGGAAGGCCAGCTCGTCGGGGTAGTTTTCGAGGATGTAGTGGATGAGGTATTTGCAGAAGTCTTCTGCGAGGTCCATATTGTCATGGATGTCGTAGAAGGCCACTTCCGGTTCGATCATCCAGAACTCCGCCAGGTGGCGGGAAGTATTGGAGTTTTCCGCCCGGAAAGTGGGGCCGAAAGTATAGACCTTGCCCAGCGCCAGCGCGCCGATCTCGGCCTGCAGCTGCCCGGAGACGGTCAGGTTGGTGGGTTTCTCGAAAAAGTCCTGGCTGAAATCCACCTGCCCGCCTTCGGTGCGCGGCAGGTGGTTGAGGTCGAGCGCGGTAACCCGGAACATCTCCCCCGCGCCTTCGGCATCGCTGCCCGTGATGATGGGCGTATGCATATAGAAGTAGCCGTTGTCGTTGTAATACTTATGGATGGCGTAGGCCAGGCCGTGGCGGATGCGGAAGACGGCACTGAAGGTGTTCGTCCGCATACGAAAGTGGGCCTGTTCACGCATAAACTCCATGCTCTGCGCCTTGGGCTGCATGGGGTATTCTTCCGGGTCGGCCTCGCCGAGGATCTCCAGGCGCTGCGCCAGCACTTCCACATCCTGGCCGGCGCCCTGAGATTCCACCAGCTGGCCCGTCACCTTGATGCAGGCATGGAAACTGACCTTTTTAAGCAGTTCCTCATCGATCTGTTCAAAATCGACGACTACCTGCAGGGTATTCATGCTGCTGCCGTCATTGAGGGCGATGAAACGGTTGGAGCGGAAGGCTCTCACCCAGCCCATAACGGTGACTTCCTGCCCCAGGCGGCTCTTGTAATCTTTCAGTATGGTCCCGATTTCCGTGCGCTTGCTCATGGTATCTGTGTTTAAAGAAGCTGCGAAAATACAGGTTTTGGGAGGAATGGGCAAGTGGGGGAGGGGATTTTGGTGTTTCGGTATTGCGGTTTTTCGGTGTTTAGGTTTAAGGCGGGCAAGGGGCTGCCGGCAGAACGGCTGTGCTTTAAAGGGATGGTTCAAATAAGTGTGTCGCCGGGAGTGTTCGCCATTCGCTGTTTGCCATTCGCAAATCGCTGAAGATCGAGGGTTCTTTTTAAAAACAATCCCCCCTTGATCTTCAGCGAATTCGAACAGCAAATGGCGAAAAGCGAAGACTATAACAGCCAACGCTACTGCTTCAAAAATAACGCCTGCCCCATTTGCCCGCTGCCGTTCGAAATTTTGCAGACATAAATGCCTTTTTCCAGATTGGCGATATCCAATAACTCTTCCGGCTTACCCAATGCCCCGGTGGAGGTTTTGCGCAACACTTCCTGCCCCAGGATGGTAAAGATAAAAGCCGTATAACCTTCGCCTTTCAGGCCGTCTGGCCGGATGTATAAAATATCTCCGGCAGGGTTGGGAAAAATAGTAAGGCCGGCAGCTGCCTGTTCCGCTTTTTTTATCCCCGTCGAAATATTCAGATCCTTGTATTGTACGCTAACCACCCGTAAGCCCGAGTTATCCGTCGTGCAGATGGCAATCACCTCCTTGGACTGGCCGTTCAAAAAAAAGTAATTGGTAGTAGTATCTACCCCTAAAGTGCTCAACTGCAGATACTGGATCGCTACATCGGTAATATCCAGCCACCCCAAAGGAGGTACCTTTGCATCAAGCCGGGTTTCGCGGTATTCCGTTCTTTTTTCGCGCAGAACCTCATAGGCTCCGCCGGGAATAGACAAAGTGCCCCAGGCATCCACAACATCAAGCCGGCTTATGGCCATACGGATCCGCAGGGAGTCGGAAGTAACGGGCAGTTGATTCGAACCTGGTAAGAGGCCCGGTGCAAAGGGCAGCAGCAGTCCCGAGCTGGCCTGCCTGATGTCAAAGAACTGCACTGGTGCCCGGCTTTGGACGATTGGCGGGTTATAGTTGAAGGCCAGGTCGATGCCCAGCACTGTCGAATCCGGGCCCGAAAACCCCAACAGGGTTACTTCCTGGGCGGAGACATTCAGGTATGCTTCTACATTTGGATTAGCGGTTTGATAGAACAAAGTAGCCGCCGGAAAGGATTCGTGATCGGCTCCGGCCTGGGCGTCCTGAAAAATTTGCTGCCAGATAAACCTCGGATGAAGGTTAGCCAGATCCCATTGCTGGCCGCCTCCCGGAGGCGTGATGACAATTCCATCTGGCTGGTTGTCAATCGCATAATACAGCGTATCTCCCACTGCCGGAAATACAGCATTGGTGATCGTGATCTGGGCCTTCACCGGACTGACAAGCCCCACCCAGAAGAGACACAAAAATCCAGTGGTTTTCATTTACATTCTAAATTTAGTGAACAAGGCCTTCCCTATGAGCACATGCCGTGTTTTGAGGGAGAGCAGAGATAAATCTAGCAACTATTTCGAAGATCTTCGCAGAATTTTCCAGTTTGGGGGCAGCGGCCGTGGTTTACAGGCTCACTGCTACTCGGGGGCTGCAGTCCGCCCAGCGGCTACAGAGGCTCGGCCCGCCTGGGCGGCTACTGCCGGCGAAACTTCCGCCACCGCAGTTCCGAACGATCCAAAAAAGTAGTGAATTTACCGGGCGGTGGGATCTCCAGCCTGAGCACTTCGCCGGTGTGCGGGTGGAGAAACTGCTGCCCTGTGGCACAAAGGAAAAGCCCCTTGTGTTTCAGTAGGGGTTTGTCTTCGGTATACAAGGGGTCTCCCAGGATGGGATGCCCCTCGGTGGCGAGGTGGCGGCGCAGCTGATGGGTGCGGCCGGTGGCAGGGTAGAGGGCCAGCAGGGAAAGCCATTCACACTTAAGGGAGCGGGCCAGCCGGAGCCGTTGGTAGCGCGTCTGTGCGGGTTTGCCGTCCAGCGGGCGGCTAATGGT
>CAYVVK010000182.1:0-6105 GCA_964454855.1 uncultured Phaeodactylibacter sp.
GCACGTCGCGGTAAATGCGGAATAGGCTTTGTTTGCCGTTCAGGGTTTCCAGCTCATCGTGATGGCTCATGCGCTCCAGCAGAGCGTCGGCGAAAGCGGTCATATGGGCGTGCTCTTCCTTATAACGCCCTTTGTTGGCGTTGAACCAGTCGCGGTCGTTGTGTTCCCGGAGATCTTTCAGAAATTCGAGGGTGGAGGCGGGTATGAAGGTAGCGGCCATTGGGTGAAGTTTTTTGGTGTTGAGGTGTTGGTAAAAGATAAACGCTCCTTTTGCAGATTGGTTGTCACCTGGGCACGCTTGCTTCTATGGTGTGCAGCACTACTCTTGACTCACCCGCCAGGCCGAGGCTGAACTGGCGGATGGGAAATTCACTGATCCGGGCTTTCGCGAGTTGGTGATTATTGAGGTAAAAATGCACCTCTCTTCCCCACCGTATAATGGAAAGGCGATTGATGCCAGGTTTTTGAATACTGCCTTCAGCGCGGCGGTGAGAACTACTGATATAAACAAAAAAAGCCGCCCTTGTGCAAGAGCGGCTTTTGTGACTGCATCAGCAGCAATTAGCTGCCGAAGTCGTCGAATGCGATATTTTCATCAGGCACGCCCAGCTCGTCGAGCATCTTCATGGCGGCCTGCAGCATCAGGGGCGGGCCGCAAAGGTAGTATTCCACTTCTTCCGGCTCCGGGTGGTTCTTGAGGTACTGGTCGTAGAGTACCTGGTGGATAAAGCCGAGGAAGCCGTCTCCGTTCTTATCGTTGATGTCTTCTTTGACTTTCCACTTGTCCACCTCTTTGGCGACTTTCACGTCAGAAAGAGCGATATGGTATTCGAAATTACTGTAATCTTTTTCGATCTCCCGGAAATCCTGAGTGTAGAACAGCTCGCGTTTGGAGCGGCCGCCGTACCAGTAAGACACCTTCCGGTCTTTGGTTTTCAGGGTATGGAACAGGTGGAAGATATGGGAGCGCAGCGGGGCCATGCCGGCACCACCGCCAATGTAAACCATTTCTTTCTTAGTCGGCTTGATAAAAAATTCACCGTAAGGGCCGGAGATGGTCACCTTGTCGCCAGGTTTGCGGGAGAAGACATAGGAGGAACACACGCCGGGGTTGACCGGCATCCAGGTGTTGTTCTTCTTATCCCAGGGGGGAGTAGCGATACGGATGTTGAGCATCACGATGTTGCCTCCGCCGGGTGGTTGGCCATGGAATAGGCGCGGAACTGCTCTTCGTCATTCTTCATGGTGAGGTCCCACATCTTGAAATCATCCCACTCTTTTTTGTATTCGTCCGGCGCTTTATCTTCCATGCGCGGGTGGGAGGTGATGTCAAAGTCCTTGAAGTCGACTTCGATCACCGGCACGTCGATCTGCACATATCCACCGGATTCGAATTCGAGGGTTTCTCCTTCCGGCAGCTTCACGACAAACTCCTTTATAAAGGAAGCCACGTTGTAGTTGGAAACCACTTCGCACTCCCATTTCTTAATGCCGAACACTTCTTCCGGCACACGGATGCGCATGTCTGAGCGGACCTTCACCTGGCAGGCCAGGCGCTTGTTCTCTGCTACTTCCCCGCGGGTGAGGTGGTTGAGCTCGGTGGGCAGCACATCGCCGCCGCCTTCGTCCACGTGGCACTCGCACATGGCGCAGGTGCCGCCGCCGCCGCAGGCCGAGGGCAGGAAAACATTCTGGTCGGACAGTACCGAGAGCAGTGAGGAGCCCGGCTTTACGAGGAGGGGATTTTCTTCATCGCCGTTGACGACGATTTTCACATCGCCCTGTGGCACCAGCTGCTTTCGTGCGTAGATCAGCATGAAAGAGAGAGCCAGGATCACAAGGCTGAAAACCAATACGGCTAATATGATGGTTGTCATTGTATCTGAGTAATTTAGAATTTAAAGTCCAATTGTAATCAACCGCCTTTAATTGCCAGCGGCGAGGGCGGCCGGGTCGATGCCCATCAGGCTCATGAAGGCAATGCCCATCAGGCCCGTCAGGATAAAGGCCATGCCCAGGCCACGCAGGCCCGGCGGCACGTTCGAGTAGCGGATCTTCTCGCGGATGGCCGCAATGGCGATAATGGCCAGAAACCATCCGAAACCACCCCCCAGCCCAAAGGCGAGAGAGTTGGAGAAGTTGTACTCGCGGGAGACCATGAACAAGGACCCGCCGAGAATGGCGCAGTTTACCGTGATGAGGGGTAGAAAGATCCCCAGGGCGCTATATAAGGCAGGCGAGAGCTTCTCGACCACCATCTCCACCAGCTGCACCATGGAAGCGATCACAGCAATGAAGAGAATAAAGCGCAGGAAGGTAAGGTCTACGCCGAATATACCACTTTCGCTGAGCAGGTACTCGTTGATCACCCAGTTTATCGGCATGGTAATGCCAAGCACGAAGATGACTGCCAGGCCAAGGCCAAAGGCGGTGTTCACACTTTTGGACACCGCCAGGTAGGAGCACATCCCCAGGAAGTACGCCAGAACCAGGTTTTCAATGAAAGCTGCTTTTATAAAAGTATTCAGGAATTCCATCTTATAAATGTTTGTAGTGATCTTTTGTTGCCAGTTTTCTGTCAAACCAGCGTTTCAATCAGGATACGTCCACCAGCTTCGTATTGTAACTGCGCTGTATCCAGATCAGAATACCGATGATGAACATAGCTGCAGCCGGCAATACCATCAGGTTGTTATTGGTGTACCAGCCGAACATCCAGTTGTTGGTGGTATTGACCAGGTAGTCGGCGGTCGGGCCTATGATCTTCAGCTCGATCGGGCTGCCGGCAAAGAGGCTGCCCTTACCGAAGATCTCACGGATGACGCCCACGATGATCAGAATAGCGCCGTATCCGAGGCCGTTGCCGATACCATCGAGGAAGGAGCGCCAGGGCTTGTTGGCCATGGAAAAAGCTTCCAGGCGGCCCATCACGATGCAGTTGGTGATGATCAGGCCGATATATACCGACAATTGCTTATAGATGGGATAGTTCAGGTACTTGAGGGTCAGCTCCACCACCGTCACCAGAGAAGCGATGATGACCAGCTGTACGATCATCCGCACCTGCCGGGGAATATATTTTCGCAGCAGGGAAGTAAACAGGCTGGAGAAACCGATAACGAACACCACCGCAATGGACATCACTACGGAAGGATAAACCAGGGAGGTCACCGCCAGGGCCGAACAGATCCCCAGCACCTGCACAGTGATGGGGTTATTGTCATTTAGCGGGTCGGTGATCAGCTGCCGCTCCTTCTTCCCAAATTGTAATATTGGCTCTTTTTCTTTTACAGCAGTCTCTGCCATAGTTTTTTGTTTTTTATGTTCGGTGGCGCAGGGCGCCAGGGAATATTATTATTCAATCAACAATCCCTGAGCATTTTCGGATTGTCTCAGCTTTTGCAAATAAGGTTGATAGTACCGGATGCCCCGGTGGAGCATTTCGGTCACCCCATTGGCGGTGACGGTAGATCCCGAAATGCCGTCCACTTCGTGTTCTTCATCCTGGGCGCCTCCTTTACGGACCGTAATGGAAACATATTCCCCATCATCTTCATAGATCTCTTTCCCTTCAAATTGTTCGGCAAAGGCGGGGTTATCTTTGATCTCGGCGCCCAGGCCCGGCGTTTCGCCTTTGTGGTCGAAAGCCGCGCCGGCCACGGTATTGAGGTCGCTTTTCAGGGCAATATTGCCCCAGATCTCGTCCCACAGGCCGTTGCCGCGCACCGAGAGAATGTAAAATTTCTGGCCGTCATGCTCGTAAATATACAGGGGCAGGCGCCGTTCGGACTCCGGCTTTTTGCGCTCTCTGGCCATGTCTATATCTTCGGCTTTTACGCCTTCGATCACTTCGCCCTGCATATTCAGTACGGGCTGTTCCATATTGTCAAATATCTGGACCACTTCCTGATCAGTCAGTTCACTGACTGTCTTTCCCTCGGGAAGGTAATCTTCCACCGCAGACAGGACCGCCCTTTTGTTAAAGATATCCTCGTTCTGGGCAGCCTTCGTCTTGGTAGCTTCCCGCAGGCCGGTCAGGCCAACGGCCACCGCGGCGGTCAGTATGAGAATGAAGCCAACTACATATTTTGTACTTTCCACAATCTTTCCGTTTTTAATCTGAGTTATTAAGCTGGGACCTTCGCCCTTTTCATCCGGCGGTTGATATTCGCCTGCAGGACGTAGTGGTCGATCAGCGGAGCAAAAACATTCATGAACAGAATGGCCAGCATCCAGCCCTCCGGGTAAGCCGGGTTCAGCACCCGCACGATCATACCGACGAAACCGATGAGGAAACCGTAAAACCACTTGCCGGTAGCAGTGGAGGTGGCGGTCACCGGGTCGGTGGCCATAAAGGCCATGGCAAACCAGAAACTACCCATCCAGAACTGATAGTACCAGGGTACCCGCATAAAGTCCGTGGCGCCCCAGAGGTTCAGCAGCAAAGACATGGCCACAGCGCCCAGCACCATAGAGGCCATGATGCGCCAGTCGGCGATCTTAGTGAAGGCCAGGTACAAGGCTCCGAAAATGATGAGCGGCTTGGAGGTCTCTCCAATGGAGCCCGGTATGGTGCCCCACATCATCTGAGAAGTGGTGTACGTCTTTGTGACGTTCTCCCAGCCGCCCTGGAAGGCCAGGCTCAGCGGGGTGGCGCCGGTATAGCCATCCATCACCGCCGAAGCGGTATTATACCCCGACAGGCCCATTGACTCGAAGAGCGGGTTGAACACACTCAGATGTATCCAGCCGTAATCCGCAGCGGCGCCGGCGGCGATATCTGTAAGGCCGGCCACCCATACTTCATCACCGGAAATATAGGTCGGATAGGCAAAAAAGACAAATACGCGGGACAGCAGGGCGATGTTCAGGATATTCATGCCGGTGCCCCCGAAAGCTTCTTTACCGATCCATACGGCAAAGGCTACAGAGAGCGCCAGGATCCAAAGTGGAATATCCGGCGGCATGATCAGCGGGATCAGGGCCCCTGATACCAGGAAGCCTTCCTCGATGCCGTGCCCCTTCTTATAGGCATAGAAAAACTCTATGCCCAGGCCCACGACGTGAGTGACGATAAAAATGGGGATGATCTGGATCAGGCCGTACACCAGCTTGAGATGTACCGCTTCCAGGAAGCCGGTATATTCGCCCAGTGCGATGAAGTGCTGATGGCCGATGTTGTAGGTGCCGAACAGATAAAGGACCAGAAGGGCGAGCACCACCTGCACCATCTGCCGTTTGAGGTCCATTCCATCGCGAATGTGCACGCCGCCTTTGGTCACCTCATTGGGGGTAAAGGCAAAGGTGAAAAAGCCATCATACACTGTGTGCAGAAATGGTGATTTATCTTTATTCGGCTCAATCTTCCTGAGAAAATTCAATAATGCCTGTTTCATATCTCTATTAGTGAGATTATTAGTTGTTGAATGTCAATCAATTTAGCTCTGCTCGCGCATCATGTCAAGCCCTTTGCGCAAGATCTCCTGCACCGGCTGTTTGGATACGCAGACAAACTCGCACAAAGCGAGGTCTTCTTCCACGACCTCATAGATACCAAGGCCTTCTATCAGCTCGAAATCTCCGATCAGGATGGCTTTCATCAGTTCCTGCGGGTAGATGTCCATCGGGGTTACGGCCTCGTAATTGCCGGTCACCACGAAGGCGCGCTTTTCACCGTGCGTGTTGGTCTCCGCCCGGGTTTTCATATTGGGCAGCAGGCCCGCAGGCAGGGTTGGCGAAATACTCGGAGTATTGAACGAAGGCAGCAGCCAGCCGAAGAGCAGGAAATCATCGTTTTCCTCCACCACTGTGATCTGGTCGTCGTAGAAATTGAGGAAGCCTTCCTCGTCCTTCTTTGCCCCGGAGAGCACGTCACCGGAAATGAAGCGAACGTGGGTATTGGCCAGGTTGCCTTCCAGCAGCTGCCCTACGTTAGCGCCGATGTACGTGCGCACGTATTTCGGGCTTTTAAGCTCGGCCCCCGCCAGCGCAATGATCCGCTCGGCATTGAAACGCTTTTCATGGATGAGCCGGCCAAGAGTGATGACCTCCTGAACGCCCAGCGTCCATACCTTGTCGCCAAGGTTGATGGGCTTGATATGGTGG
>CAYVVK010000182.1:6115-10461 GCA_964454855.1 uncultured Phaeodactylibacter sp.
CGGGTGTTTTCCGCGGAAGTAGCGCTTTTCAACCCCTTTAGCCTCGGCAAAAGCCAGATGAGGCTCCTTGCCTTTACGGGCATCGAGGCCCAGGTAGACCGTTCCGTCCGTCAGTTTGTTCAACACATCCAGGCCTTTCTGGAAGTGCGCCTCCCGGCCTTCGACGGCCAGGTTCTGGTCTGCCGCCAGCGGGGCGGTATCGAAGGTGGAGATGAAAATATCGCGGGGCGCCTCGGCAGGGTCGGCAATGATATTGTAAGGGCGCTGGCGGATCAGCGGCCAGGCGCCGGCATCGAGCAGGTAGTTGACCAGTTCTTCCCGGCTGCTGTTCTCCAGGCCGAAGCTTTCCAGCTCGCGGTATCTGATCTCTTTATCGGCCAGGATCACCACTTCCTTGATCGCGCGTTTGGCGCCACGCTTGATGGCAATCACTTCACCGCTTACCGGAGCCACCCACTTTACTTCAGGGTGTTTCTTATCGAAAAAAAGATGGTCGCCGGCTTTTACGTCCTGCCCTTCTTCCACCAGAAGCTTGGGAATAGGAGCAATGCCAATAAAGTTGGGAGGCTGAATGGCGAAGGTCGTGGCCTTCACCGATTCGTCGACCACTTTTTCCGGCTCTCCTTCCAGCAGGATGTCATGTCCGCGCTTCAGGACTATAACAGGCTGCCCGTCCGGGCTGCTTTTTGAGGACTCCGCACTGAAAAGTTCACTCAGCCTGGGGAAAAGCGAAAAGTTAGCGCCGGTTGCAGCCACTCCTGACTGCTTGGCTTCGATCACCATCAGGTTGTCTGCGACTTGCACGATGATGAAGAAAAATACCAGCACGGCTATGCCTATAAGGCCGTAGATAAACCAGGTTCCGTATCCAGCGCTTCCCCCTCCGGCCTGTGCCCAGGTAAGCTGGCACGAAAACAGGATAAGGAGGGTTAAGGTCGCCTTGCTCGCTGCGTTTTTCATTCTTAGGTTCCAATTAGTTTTTGCCCGGGAATCGGTACGGCAATTGGGTGATAACCAGGCGTAATGAGCTTCTAAAAAAACACCGCAAAGATATAAAGCTTTTACCTTAAAAAAGAACCTAGCTTTCTCTAAAGTTCATGGCTGTAAATTATTTAGATTGATTCTAAATAAATAGGCAATGTCCTTTGTTTTCAAGGAGTTACGAAATGTAATTATTTTAGAACTTTACATTTCAATGCCTGTCTTACACCAAACATTCCGCGGAGGAATCCGCTTTTGGCGGGAATAGAAGTTGGGGAAATGTCCTTTGTCCGCATAAAAGGAAGGGCCTGAGTTCTCATAAACCTGCGCTTCCCGAAAGCATGAACGAAAGCCTGGCTCTGGTATCATAAAGTTTATTGCCCGTCAGAGCTCATCCGATAGCTGATACTCCCTCCACCAGGCCCTCAGCGCCAGGCTGGCAATGACGACATAAACCACCATCAGGAAAGTGAACAGGTAGGCCCCCCGGCTGAAGTACAGGCCGGCGTAGGCGGCATCCACCACAATCCAGTACGCCCAGTTGTCCAGTACCTTCCGCACCAGGATGAAGGTGGCAATGATGGAAAAAACAGTGGTGAAGGCATCCCAGTAAGTCGCCGCCGCCGGGGTGTAGGCGTCGAAGAAGTAGCCGAACAGAAGCGCGGCCAGGGTGCCGCCCCCGATGATCTGCAAATGTTGATTGATAGAAAGCCGGCTGATGGGCAGGCCTTCCTGAGCCCGGCCGCCATACTTCCACTCATAGATACCCACAAAGCCCATCGCTACGTAAAAAAGCTGAAGAAGCGCGTCGAGGTAAAGTTCGTAAAAAACAAAGGAAGCATAGGCCCACAGGCTGCAGCTGATAATGCCCCAGGCCCAGCACCAGATGTTCCCGCGCGCGGCCAGCACGACGTAAATGATGGCGGTAAAGGTGGCTACCCAATCTACCCAGCTGAGCGCGGCGGCTTCTGCAAGTATTTCCTGAAACATAAGTTGGTTTTCCGATTATCCGCTGGGCGGGCTTCAGCCGCCGAGCGGTACAGAAGATTTGGTTTTACTAAAACGATCAGGCCCGTACTTGTCTTCACAGGTACGGGCCTGAGGGGTTTGGGGGGTTGGTGGCCGGTTAGCCATATCTGCAGGGCCACAAACCCACAAGGCCGAAATACCACAACACCTATTTTACAATATCAAACCGGTACTGCACCATCTCGATGATGGGCTTGCCCTCATTGTCCTCGTTCTCCAGGAAGATATCGATGTCTATGGTTTCGGCCTCATCCTTTTCCGAGCTGTCGAAAACCACATCCAGGGTGCCTTTTTCTCCCGGCTTATAGGTTTTGCCGGGTATATAATCCACGGTGGTGCAATCACAGGCGGAGATGAGGGATATGGCCAGCGGCGCATCGCCGGCATTGACGAACTCATAGCGCAGGGAGCGTTTTTCCCCTTTTTTGACCTTGCCCAGGTCGTAGATGCGGTGCTTGAACTGCATGACGGGCAGTCCTTTGAGGTTCTTTTTCCCATACAAAGAGGAATAGGGGTTGATCTTCATGGTATCCTGCTGAACCTCAGCCACGGGAAGGCTGCCGCGGTCGGAACCGGGGCGCTTTTCCTCCTTTTTTCTCAGGCGGGTCCGCTTGATGGTGATGGTGGTGGGCCCTTCCAGGATCTTGAACTCCGTGCGGCGGTTGAGGGCATGGGCGGCCTCCTGCTGCTGTTCGCTGGGCAGCGAATCAATAAAGCTTGGGGTCATCACCTGCCCTTCTTTCAGGAAGCCGTGTTCGGCAGCCGCGCGGGCGGAGACGGTCTGTGGGCGGTTCTCCCCGTATCCCTTTGCTACGATGCGCTCCCGGTTTACGCCTTCGCGCACCAGCCAGCGGCGTGCGGATTCGGCGCGGCGTTGAGAGAGTTCCTCGTTGTAGTTGTCATTGCCCCGGTAATCGGTGTGCGAGCTGAGCTCGATCACCATGTCGGGGTATTGGTTCATCAGTTCCAGTACTACCTGCAAGTCGCTCTCCGCTTCTTCCTTGATGCGGTCATCATCAAAATCGTAGAGGATGTTCTCCAGCACGATGGGCTCTTCGATGCTGATGGTGTCAAACTCCGGCTCCACCGGTTTGGGCCGCAGGTAGAAGAAGTGCTGGAAAGTTTTACTCTCTTTCAAGCCTGCCGTGTTGAACTGCATGGTATCGGGATAGTAATCGGGATGGGTGGCAATGACCATATAGGGCATATCCAGCTCCAGGTCGAAATCGAAACGGTTGCCCTCTTCTTTGGTCTGGGCATTGGGGGTGCCCATCTCATCATTCTGTGTGGGAATGAGGTATACGGTTCCTCCGGGCAGGGGTTTTTTCTCTATGGTGAACAGGCCGGCCACCAGGTCGGCATAAAGCTTGGCTATGCTGACGGTATAAAGGTCATTACAACAGGTGCGGCCGAAAGCCGAGCGGCCTTCGGGGCGGTTGGAGACGAACATTCCGTAGTAGCCCTCCTGGTCCAGGGTGAGCCCCTGATCGTCTACACTGGTATTGTAGCCCCTGCCCATGTTGAGGGGTTCGCTCCAGGAAGTACCGTCCCAGGTGGAGTAAAAAATATCAAAGCCGCCGAGGCCGGGATGGCCGGTCGAGCTGAAATACAGGGTGCCGTCGCGGTAGTGCGGCGTTTCTTCATCTCCCAGGGTATTGATCGCCTCGCCGAGGTTGACGGGGTTGCCGTACTGGCCTTCTCCGCGCTTGGGAGCGTAGTAAATATCGAAGCCGCCGTATCCGCCCGGCATATCCGAGACGAAGAAGAGCACTTCCTCGCCGAACAGTTCGCCGGGGGCGGGGTGCTTGGCGATGTAATCTCCATTGACGCCTTCCACTTCCTGAGCGCCTTTCCAGCCTTCGCTGCCGCCCGTACTGAAAAAGATCTTACTTTCCGTTACCACATTACCCTCCAGCAGAGCCCGGGTGAAATACATGCTGCGGCTATCTTTGGAGAGGGCTACATTGCTGTTGTGAAACTGTGGCCGGTTGATCTCTTCGCCCAGGGCCTCGGGGCGTTCCCAGCCTCTGTCATCTTTTGTGGCGCGATAAATCTGGGCGAAGGCATCCTCGCCGGCATCCTCATCCACGTAGATGACGTCATCGGCGTCGAAGGTCGAAAAATATACCTCATTGCCGGCGCCGGTAAGGGCGGGGGTATATTCCGATATTTTGGAATTCAGCTCGCGGCCGGCGCTTTCCACGGTGACGCCCTTCATGGTCTGTGGCAGTTCCTGCGCCAGCTCGGCGCCCGTCATTTCACTCTTGGCCAGGGCCTTGAGGCTATCGCTGGCAGAATGGGCGAGCACCTCCTCAAAACGGCCAATGGCCTCACTG
>CAYVVK010000183.1:0-257 GCA_964454855.1 uncultured Phaeodactylibacter sp.
ACTTCCGCCATAACCGCCAGGCCGAGGAACTCGGTTTTCAGGGCCAGGCCGGGCCCCGAAGTGATGGTCACGGAAGTCTTGCCGGCATAGGAAGCGCCGATGGCAAAGCCGACGGCCGCCAGCTCGTCTTCCGCCTGGTGAATGATACCGCCGGCATCTTCAATACATTCGGCCAGGTGGTGAGAGGTGGAAGTGGCCGGCGTAATAGGATACATGGAGCATAGCTCGATGCCCGCCGCCTGAATGCCGAAGCTCAG
>CAYVVK010000183.1:267-10445 GCA_964454855.1 uncultured Phaeodactylibacter sp.
CATTCATCACTACCAGCTCCTGCCCGGCCTCTACTGCGGGCACATCGAATTTGAGTTCGAGCTGTTCTTCGGCCCAGTCGTAACCGGCCCGCAGCAATTCCAGGTTGGATTGAATGACCTCTTTGGATTTTTTCCGGAAGATACTGCGGATCTGGTTTTCCGCTTTTTCCAAGCTGCGGTTGTATACCTGGCAAAGCATGCCCAGCACCCACATGTTTTTTCCTCTCTTGGGGTTGGGAGTATGCCTGAGGCACTCCTCCTCCATAGGTATTTCGTAAATGATGAAGCCTCTCGCTTCAAAATCGGCAATGGCAGCAGCGTAGCTATTCCGGATGTCTTCCGATTTATCCGTGGCCCACTTATTCTCGATCAGCATAATGGTGCCTTCGCGGTAGGCATCCTGCTCGATGCGGGTATAGGGCACCACTTCGTTGAAAGCCACCACCAGGTTGGCCTCATTGCCGGCATTGGTAATTTTTTTTGACCCCAGGCGGATGCGGATACCGGATGCGCTTTCCTTGGTGCGGGGCGGTGGCTGGATATCAGCGGGAATGATCTCTACTGTCCAGACACCGTTGCCCATCTTGGCGGAAACGGCAGCAAAGCTCTGGCCCGCTTTCTGAGCGCCTTCGCCGGAATCGCTGACGATCTCTACAATATGTTCCTGAAGGGCTTTACGTTGGGTGGGCTTAGGAGGGGAGCTTACCGGGTGTCCATTTTCATTTTTCATGTTATTGGCTTTGTTCCGGTTAGGATAAGCCGAAAAGGCCGTTACCTAATTGATTCGATAATTGCCTATGTAATAGGCTTTTGCTTATAATTCCAACTAAGATGGAGCTTTCCGGCGGGGTGGCAAATGACAGAAGTCAGTGGTGGGGCTGACGAATCTCATTCGCTGGTTTGTGGCTTGTGATTGGTTAATTTGCACCTGTTACAGTAACTCCAAACATTATTCTCAACAATATTTATCCTTCAAAATTTTTTTTCTTGGAAATCTCCGATAAATTTAGCGCCGTTCCGCATTGGGCTTTGTATACTAAAAAACCGGAAAATGGCGAACCAAGCATCCCACAATCACATAGAAACGGAATTGAGCCGGGACCTGGGGCTGCCCTCCGCCCTGGCTATAGGTGTAGGCACCATGATCGCGGCAGGGATATTTACCCTCTCGGGCCTGGCCGTGCGCAATGTAGGCTCGGCGGCCATCGTCTCTTTTCTACTGGCTGCTTTCGTCGCCTTATTCACTGCCCTGGCGTACTGTGAGTTCGTTTCCATTTACCCCCGTACCGGCGAAGGCTACCTTTACGCCCGCAAGACCTTCAATCCGCCCATAGCCTATTTCGTGGGCTGGGCGCTTTTTCTGGGGTATACTTCTTCCTGTGCCTTTTACATTGCCAGCCTCTCCAGCTATTTCAATGAATTCATCTGGCATGCACCACTAGAGTCTTTTTTCGGCATAGTGGCGCTGGCGTCCCTGACTTTGCTCAATATCCGGGGAACGGAAGAGAGTGGAAAATTTCAGATCATCGTCACAGCCGCAAAGGTCTTGTTGCTCATCTGGTTCATTGCCGGCGGGCTGGCCTTTGTAAACATCGAGGAGGTTGTCGAGCAGTTCAGTACAGATGTGGTCGCGATAGGCAGCACGGCGGCGCTGGTCTTCATTACCTTTTTCGGTTTTTCGGCCATCGCCGCTTCGGCAGGAGAAGTGAAAGACCCGGTAAAGAACATCCCGCGGGCCATTTTCATATCCATGGGCCTGGTGACGGTCCTTTATACGGCAGTAGTGCTGGTCCTGTTATTCGCCGGCCTTGAGGTGTATACGGAGGCTTCCATGGGCGAAGCGGCAAAGAAATTTCTGGGAGGCGCAGGTGGATATGTGATCATCGGCGGGGCTATTTTTTCCATGGTCTCCGCTTCGAATGCTTCGGTGATGGCCGGCTCGCGGGTCCTCCTGTCGATGAGCCAGCTGGGCCATATGCCCCGGGAATTTGGAGTCATCAACCCCCAGACCAGAACTCCTGTCATTGCGGTCATTTTGGTAGGTGGCGCCATACTGGCCTTTGCGCTTCTTCTGCCTCTGGAAGACCTCAGCTACTTTGCCAATACCGTTCTCCTGCTGGCGCTCATTACTGTTAATGCCGCTCTCATAGTCCATCGGCGGAAGTTTCCGAATATAGAACGGCCCTTTAAGGTACCCCTGGTGCCTTTGCTGCCGGCACTGGGCATCCTGGCCAATATTTACCTGCTGACGCAGATCTTCCAGCACACCATCCCTTTGCTGCTTGCCCTGGGCGCCCAATTTTTGGGCCTGCTGGCCTTTATCGCCTGGAAAGGGCAGCAGCCGGCAGAGGAGGCCATTTCCGGCCTGGCGTCTCACGTGGCACTAAGCGAAGGGCGGGGCACGCAAAAAAGAGGCCGCTTCCGGGTGCTGGTGCCCATTGCCAACCCGGAAAATATGGAGCGGCTGCTTCGGCTGGCGGCAGCGCTCGCCAAAGAGAAAGACGGAGAATTGCTGGTTCTTCGCGTACTGACACTCCCCGAACAGCTTTCTCCTACTCAGTTTGACACCAGCGAACTGGAAGAACAGAAAGAAGTGCTGCGGGAGGCGCGCAGGATCTGTGAGGAGCTCGGCATCCCCTCCCATGGCCTCATCCGGGTGGGGCATAATGTGGCGCGCGCGATCCTGGAAACTTCCACTGAACGCCACTGCAGCCTGACGGTGCTGGGCTGGAAAGGCCATTCCCGCAGCCGGGAGAAGATACTAGGCAACATCGTAGACGCCACCGTCAAATATGCCGATACGGATATAATGCTGGTCAAGTTCGTGGGCGACGAGCCCATTCGCAATATCCTTCTGCCCACCGCCGGCGGGGAACACGCGCGCTGGGCAGAGCAGTACTGCGCCACCATCGCCGGCGCCGTCAACGGAAAGGTCACCGTCTGCCGCGTTGTTCCTGAAGAAGAACCGGAATCCCAGATCGGAGAACACCAGGCTATGCTGCGAGAAGCGGTGGGCCGCATTGCCGAAAAATCCGGATTTGAGATAGAAAGCAAGCTGGTGCGCGACGATTCCATCAGCGAGGGCATCATCGGCGCCGCCAGTGATTACGATGCGGTCATTGTAGGTGCTACCCGAAAGAGTATTTACCCACAGATCCTCTTCGGCACCATACCGGAGCAGATCGCCAAAGGCGCCAACAAGACAGTGATCATGGTGAAGCATCACGACCCGGTGAAGGCACTCATAGGCAGAGTGGTGGGAGAGTGAGAAAAGGTAAAAGGTAAAAGGTAAAAGGTAAAAGGCAAAAGGCAAAACCGGGGAAAGACAACAGGTGAAATGGCAGCTCCACAACAGGCGGCGGCAAAAAAGTTCGGGACCTTCCTGGGGGTATTTCTCCCCAGTATGCTCACTGTATTGGGCCTGATCATGTATCTGCGCTTCGGCTGGGTACTGGCCAACCTGGGCCTGGGGCTGACGATCGTCGCGGTGCTTGCCGCCAACGTGATCACTTTCATTACCGGGCTGAGCGCATCGGCCATTGCCACAAACATCAAGGTAGGAGTTGGCGGGGTGTACTATCTGGTGTCGCGCAGCCTGGGCCTGGAAACGGGCGGCGCCATCGGTGTAGCCTTCTACATCAGCCGTACGCTGAGCATTACTTTCTATTGTTTCGGTTTGGCGGAGTCGATCCTCATTTTCTGGCCTGCGGCCGGTTGGGGGCCTATGCCGGCCTATGCCTTGCCTGCTCTTACGGCTTTCATCATCACCGTGATCACTCTGATGGCAGGCAAGAGCGCCGAGCTGGTGCTCAAGATGCAGGTGCCCATGCTCATACTGGTGGCCTTGTCTATCATCGCCTTGTTCGCGGGAGTGCTTATGGGAGATATGCAGGCGCCGGAATGGGGCCCCTCCTACCGGACGGTGCCGGAAGGAGGATTCTGGGTGATCTTCGCGGTATTTTTCCCCGGAGTGACAGGCTTTCTGGCGGGTATTGCCCTGAGCGGTGACCTCAGGGATCCCGGAGTATCCATCCCCAACGGCACCATCAGCTCGGTACTTGTCGGGGCACTGATCTATATTCTCATTCCCATCTTCCTTTCCGTTACTGCAATTGTTACCTATGATCAGATGGCGGACCCCGAATTCGGCCTTAACACCTGGACGGAGGTGGCCTTTCTGGGTGGAGTGTTTATCTATCCTGCCGCCTGGGGCGCCATTCTGTCCTCCGCCATTGGCAGTGTACTGAGCGGCCCGCGGGTCCTGCAGTCATTGTCGATGGACGGCCTGGCGCCCAGGTTTCTCTCGCGCCTTTCGAAGACCGGGCAACCTACCATTGCCACCTGGATCACCGGCGCTATTGCCCTCGTGGCGGTAGCGCTGGGAGAGCTGAATACGGTAGCTAAATTTGTGACGGTGCTTTTTCTCACCCTCTATGTGGTCATCAACCTGGTGGCCGCCCTGGAAAAGCTGGTTGCTGAGCCTTCTTACCGCCCCAAGATCGATATTCCGTGGTATCTGTCTATGGCAGGCGCCCTGGGCGCGCTCTTTATCATGTACCTCATCAGCCCGTTGGCCCTGTTGCTGGCCGTGGGCCTGGAGCTGGGCTGTTACATCTATTTTCGGAGGAAAGCGCTGGAGCAGCAGTGGGGCGATGTCAATGCCGGTTTCTGGATGAAGATCGCCCGCTTCGCCCTGCTGCGGATGAGCAAGCGCACCATCAGCGCCCGAAACTGGCGGCCGCTGATCATCGTTTTCGTCAAGGACATCACAGGCCGGATCGAGCTGGTGAAACTGGCCGCTGCTTTCGGCCAGAACCGGGGCGTACTGACCATCTCCAAGCTGTTGTTTACCGATGATCATCCAGCCATCGATCAAAGGAGAGAAATAAAGACTAAGATGCTGACTGAGCTTAAGGCCTATGGCCTGGAGGCTTTTTGTGAGGTGAATGTTGTCCAGTCTCTGCATACCGGCATTCTCCATATTTCCAAGGGGCACGGCATCGCCGGCCTGAAGACCAACACGGCCCTGTTCGGATGGTCGGGCGGCCTGGCCGGTAACGCCCAGCAACTGCGTATCATCCGTGACCTGGCGGGCGCCAGGAAGAATATCCTGCTGGTCCGCTTCAACGACCACGAATCCTGGAAGGAAAAAAACCACGAACGGATCGACATCTGGTGGGGTGGCCGGGAGAACAACGGCGACCTGATGCTCATTTTGGCCTTTATGCTGAAACTGAACCGGGAGTGGGAAAACGCCCGCATCCACATCCGGTCGGTTGTAAATACGCCCCGCGAAGAGGACATACTGCGCCGGGGTATAGAGGCCTCCCTGGCACAGGCCCGCATAGCCGGAGATGTGGACATCTACCTGCGGGGAGAAGATGGCTTCACCAGTATTCTGCAGCGGGAAAGCGCCGAGGCCGATATCGTATTCCTCGGCCTGAAAGGCACCGAGCCCGGAGAAGAGGAAAAACAGGCTGCTAAGCTGGAGGAAATGACCAGAGTGGCGAAGATGGTGGTGCTGGTTCAGAACAACAGCATGCCGGAGATGCTGCCCATTTTGCTGCAGCTGCCGGAGGAGGCATAGCAGCAGCTTAGGGTGTTTGGGCACAGGTGTATTGTTGTATTGTTATATTGTTGTATTGTTGTATTGTTGTATTGTTGTATTGTTGTATTGTTGTATTGTTTTTGGGCAGGCAGTTGTAATTTCGGCACTTGCTCATTTAAAAATACTTTTCTTATATTTATGCTGATTCCGGCACTATTACTGGCGATGGGGCAAACGCTCTACACTCGCAGAAAATTTCCAACCGTCTTTTTCCTAAACCCTGGCCAATTATTTTTCAAACTTATGTTTTAACAAGCAATAATTTGTTGTTGTTGTTTTTTAAAACAAAAACGAACCTTGTTTTATTGCTATTATAGCTCTGGCACATTAAGTACGATAATTTTGCTGCGGTTTCGGAGCTATAATGCCTGACGCTGTTGGTCGGGCCAGGATTGATGCAGGTGAAGACGATTCATCAGATTTCACCTGCCGACAGTATGATATAGATTCCTTCATTAAACTCAAATGACCATGCCTGTTAATTACGAATTTCAACCTCATGAAGGCGAGAGCCACGCCTGCGAAAGCCGCCGGGAGGGAGACTGGATCATTTTCGAATGCCCGCACTGTTCCTACATCCGCAAGTGGAACCTGGAAACAGACGAAATGAAAGTAGTTGATGGCGGCGACTCATCGGTGCGCCATCGCGGCATGCACAAGCCTGTTGGGCTGGATACAGGCCTGTATCATCCCAACTGATGCCGGGCCAGCCAGTATTGTTCCTGCGAATATATTTGACTTGCTATTCCAAAGGCCAATACCTGAACGCGATCAGGTATTGGCCTTTTACATGGTTTTAGCTTTTAAGCTCGGTAGCGGCCTGTTCAGGCCTTAACTCTACTCCTGATCCAGCATCCGCAGCAGGCCGAGCATGGGTATTTCTTCATAGCCTCTGGCCCGGGTAGCTTCAAAGCCGAGTTCATAAAGCTGCCTCTCCAGCAGGAAGGTATCGAGCAGGATATCCCGGTCTTCCGCGGAAGGAGGGATCAAGCCTGCCTTTCGGGCTTCCGGCAGATAGCCATTGAGGAAAGCCGTTTTCATGGCGTCAAACCAGGCTTCCGCCCAGGGCAGCCAATCGCTCTCGTGTAGTTTTCCGGTTTCCGTTTCCGTTTGCAGGCCCACCATGGAAGCATAGTGCAGAGAACTGATGAGGCTGGCCAGGTCGCGCAGCGGGGATTTGCGAAGCCGCAGCTCACTGAAACTGCGCGTGCGGTCGCCCTCAAAATCGAAGAGGAAGAATTCCTTACCGGTAAAGATCACCTTTTCCAGCTGCAGGTCGCCGTGAATGCGCACCTTCAGGGCATCCATCTTGTGGCCATAGATCTTTTTCAGGCGTTCGAGCAACTGCTGCCGCTTTTCCTGCAGGGCCTCGAAGCCCGCCAGGCTGGCCTTGAACTTTTTCAGCCGCTGAAAGGTGGTGCGCACCTGTGATTGCCAAGCCGAATACAGGGAGCGTTGATAGTGCAGGGAGAAGGGCTCCGGCCGGAAGTCCGGGTTGTCCCGGTCGATCAGGCCGGTATGGAATCGGGCGACGGTCTCTCCCAGCAGTTGGGCGCGATGCAGGGGCATCTCGCCGACAAACTGGGCCCAGTCTTCACTCAGTGCTACTTCTTCTTCGGCCGGCAGAGCCGGAATGGCCCTTTCCTCCGGATGCGCCTGCATTCTTTCGAGGAAGCGGCGGGCCACATCGTAGAAGTATTGCCAGGCGGAGCCCTGGTTGGCAACATAAGGCTGCAGCATGGCCAGAATGAAGGGCGCCGACCCTTTTCGGTCGTGCTGGAAATGGCTCAGGTAGCCCGGTACGGGCAGGCCGTTGCCTCCCCCATGCCGGTTAATCTCCAGTTCCGGATTGAGGCTGTCTTCAAGCCGGCGGAAGATCTTCAGATAATATTCATCCCCGTAGGCCAGGGAAATATTGTGGCCGATGATTTCCACTTCTCTCGCCGGAGGAATGTCTTCGGGGATTTCCGATTTTTTCAGCTTACCACTATGGATAAAGCGGAACCCCTCAGGCTCTTTTCCATTATCGGCGAGCAGGTGGTGTAGCAGGAAGTTGCGGAAAGCCGGGCTTTCGTGGGCTTCAAAGAGGTATCCCTGCTGCGACCTGCCCGTCAGTGTGGCCAGAATATGGCTGGTGGACGGTGCATTGGGCTGGCGGGAAGGGTCGCCCTTGCGCATGGCCAGGGGCAGAAAATACCATTCGGGAAAACCCTCGGTGAAGTAGGCCTTTACGATCAGTAAGAGTGCGCGGCCGCCTTCGTACATGATGGAGCGGTATTGCTGTATCTCCACGTGGTCCAGCGACCGCCCGTCGAGAATATACTGGCCATTGCGGCGGAAGAAATCGGGAAGCACTTTTTTCTCCAGCACAGAGGCTCCTTTGCCCTGCACCAGGTTTATCCAGTCTTCCGGCACCCATTTCACTTCCGGAACGGGCTGCTCTTCCCCGGCCTGCTCCTGCTCGGGTTCCAGGAAGAACCAGTAATACCCATGGGGGCCGAGGGTGAAGCGGTTGAAGCCCCGCTCTATGGTGGGGAAGTAGGTTTGCCCGAAAACTTCTTTTGGGGTATACTGCTCATAGCCGGGCAACTGCAGGTCAACCACCTGTGGGTGGCGCGACAGGTTGGCCAATACCAACAGGTGTTCATCCTCGTAGGTGCGGGTGAAAGCCAGCACCTTGGCATTCTCGGGAGACAGGAAGGTGATGTCTCCCCGCCCGAAGGCCTGATATCTTTTGCGGATATTGATGATGCGTTTCATCCACCACAGCAAGGAGGAGGAGTTATTCTGTTGTATTTCCACATTGACGGTAGCATGGTGGTATTCCGGGTCGTTGATCAGGGGCAGATAAAGAGAATGCGGGTGGGCCCGGGAAAAACCGGCATTGCGGTCGAGGTTCCACTGCATGGGGGTACGCACTCCGTCGCGGTCACCCAGGTGTACATTATCGCCCATTCCGATCTCGTCGCCGTAATAGATTACAGGAGTGCCCGGCAGGGAGAAGAGCAGGCAGTTCATGAGCTCTATCTTCTGGCGGTTATTGTCGAGCAGGGGCGCCAGGCGGTGGCGGATACCGAGGTTGATGCGGGAGAGGGCATCTTTATTGTAGGCGCGGTACATGTAATCGCGCTCTTCATCGGTGACCATCTCCAGGGTGAGCTCATCGTGGTTGCGCAGGAAAATACCCCACTGGCAGTTGTCGGGGATACTGGGAGTCTGGTCAATGATGTCGATGATGGGATATCGGTCTTCCATCTTCAGTGCCATGAACATGCGGGGCATGATGGGGAAGTGGTAGTTCATGTGGCATTCGTCACCGTCGCCGAAGTAGGCTGCAGAATCTTCGGGCCACATGTTGGCCTCAGCCAGCAGCAGTACGTCCGGCCGTTTTTCATCCACATGAGCGCGTAGTTTCTTGAGGAAAGTGTGGGTTTCCGGCAGGTTTTCGCAATTGGTGCCGTCGCGTTCGAACAGATAGGGAATGGCATCGAGGCGGAATCCGTCGACTCCCATATCGATCCAGTAATCCATGACTCTGAAGATCTCCTCCTGCACCTCCGGAGAATCGTAGTTGAGGTCGGGCTGATGGGAGTAGAAGCGATGCCAGTAGTAGGCCTCGGCCTCCGAATCCCAGGCCCAGTTGGACTTTTCGAAATCCTGGAAGATGATGCGTACATCCTTGTACTTCTCCGTGGTGTCGCTCCACACGTAATAGTCCCGGTATTTGCTTCCCGGCTCGGCTTTGCGGGCGCGCTGAAACCAGGGATGCTCCTCGGAGGTGTGGTTGATGACCAGCTCGGTGATGACCTTCAGCCCTCGCTCGTGAGCCAGGCGAAGTAACTCTTTAAATTGTTCGATATTCCCGTAATCGGGGTTGATGCTGTAGTAATCCGAGATATCGTAGCCGCCATCGCGCTGCGGAGAGGGATAGAACGGCAACAGCCAGATGGCTGTAACGCCCAGGCCCTGTAAATAGTCCAGGCGCTCTATCAGGCCGTTAAAATCACCGATGCCGTCGGCATCGCTGTCGCTGAAAGCTTTGATGTGCAGTTCGTAAATAATGGCATCTTTAAACCATAAGGGGTCGTTGGACAATTCGCTCATAGAGAACTAAGGCTTCGCCGGTTAAAGTGTTATTAAAAAGGTTTGGTGGTGGATCGGTTAGGGGGATTGCAGTTTGCCCTGCGAGTTTCGCTGCGCTCAACAGTGGCAGTGGCTGCACTGCCGGCTGATAATAGTAAAATATTCCGGGAAATTAAGGTATTTGGCTCTGAAATTAATCCATTAGTATAACCTGATGGGCCTTCCGGATGTTCGCGGCATTTCCAGCCGGCCGGTTGTGGAATCGCGCCACCAGAGAGCCGGGCCGATATCTCCATTTCACCAAAACCATGAACGAAGCAGAGAAGCGTTTTTATGGCGCAGCCTTTTCGCTACAGCTCAATATCTCCATCTTCCAGGCTTTAGCCTTATCAGAGATGGAATAAAAAAGGCCCGGCGGTTATGCCGAGCCACTAAAACTCACTAAAGTGAATTTTACTCTTTTTTGTAGGAGCGGTAGTCGAACAAT
>CAYVVK010000184.1:0-10416 GCA_964454855.1 uncultured Phaeodactylibacter sp.
GACCCACCGGGGCCATCTGCACGGAGACGGCGTCCATGCCCGAGCTGACCTCACTGGGCGAAGCGATTCAACGGGGCGACCAGATCGCCGCGCGTCGGCTGACGCGCAGCGCCCTGGAGCGTGGTGTGGCCGCGCGGGTCATCATCGAGGCGATGGCGGCCGCGATGGAGGTGATCGGAAAACGCTTCGAGGACGGTCAGTGCTTCGTGCCGGAGATGCTGGTTTCGGCCGGGGCGATGAAGGCGGCGATGGCGCTGCTGGAGCCGGTGGTGAGCGGCCCGGTGTTTGAGGCCGGCCATCGCGCCATGATCAAGCTGTCGGACAAGGATCAGTATCTGCTGCCTTACTTGTTGAAGCTGATGGCAAGGTTTGACGAGCGTGCAGAGGGCTATTTTACCATCGTCAGCCAGCTAAAGGGCTTTGATGCCGTGATCGCCACCGGCAGCAATAATTCGGCCCGCTACTTTGAAGCTTACTTTAGCAAATACCCCCATATCATTCGCCAGAACCGCAATGGCATTGCCGTCTTGACGGGGGAGGAGTCGGAAGAAGAACTGCTGGCCCTGGGCAGAGATGTTTTTGAATACTTCGGCCTGGGCTGCCGCAATGTCTCCAAGCTTTACCTGCCGCGTGATTATGACTTTCAACCTTTGCTGGAAACGCTGTACGAGTACCGGGAGATCGTCAACCACTCCAAGTACAAGAACAATTTCGATTACAATTATGCCCTTTTCATACTCAATAAGGAGAAATACCAGGCCAATGGCTGCGTCCTCCTGAGGGAGGATTCCAGCTTGCAGTCCCGCATCGCCTGCCTGCACTACGAATACTACGACAGCCTGGAGGCCGTAGAGGAAGAAACGGAAAGGCGGCAGGAGGAAATTCAGTGCATTGTAGCCCGAGAGGGAACACTGCAGCGTGATACCTTCCCATTCGGACAGGCTCAGCAGCCCGAATTGTGGGATTATGCCGATGGGGTGGATACGCTGGAATTCCTGTCCGGATTAGACAGGAATTAGACGCCAGATGCCAGATGCCAGATGCCAGACGTCAGATGGCAGACGTCAGATGGCAGACGTCAGATGGCAGATGGCAATAAAACAGCTTCTAAAAACTAAGAGTTAAAAAAATTACGCTATGACGAGGCTTATCCATGTACTGCTTCTGATCCTCACTCTGATGCTGGTGTCGCTTGTGGTGTCGGCTCAGAAATTGCCCTCCCTGAATGGTAAAAAAGTCCTCATTGTCTACGGAGGATGGAAAGGCCACTCTCCCAAGGCCTTCGCGGAAAGGATGGAGAAATGGGCGAAGGAAGAGGGGGCCGAAGTTACCGTTTCCGATACCCTGAGCATCTATACCGACTCGGTATTTATGGCTTCCCTGGACCTCATCATTCAGTACCGCACCATGGATAAGATCAGCAAAGAGCAGGAAAAAGGCCTGCTCGATGCCGTTCGCTCCGGAGTGGGTATTGCAGGCTGCCATGGCGGCCTGGGCGACTCTTTCCGCGACAATACCTATTATCAGTACATGGTAGGCGGGCAGTGGGTGGCCCATCCCGGCGGCGAGATCGACTATCGGGTGAATATCATTGACCAGGAAGACCCGATTACTAAAGGGGTGGAAGATTTTGACATTCACACCGAACAATACTACATGCATGTAGACCCGAACGTAAAGGTGTTGGCCACCACCACTTTCTCCGGAGATCACGACTCCTGGATCGACGGGGCCGTCATGCCGGTAGCCTGGAAAAAATACTTCGGTAAGGGCAGGGTGTTTTACCTGTCCATCGGCCATTCTCCAGATACCTTTGATGTGCCGGAGGTTTGGACTATGCTCAGCCGTGGGGTGCGCTGGGCGGGCGGCAGCAAGTATGAGCCTAAAGAAGGGTGGCTGCAGCCGGTTTACCGGAAGGCTCCCAGGTAAACCATTTTAAATTTTGTTTTGCGGTGTATAAACAAACTCACTTCAATCCGAAAGAGGGCTGAAGGCCTGCCAGCCACAAGCTAAACGGTGGAGCTTGTGCATGCTAAGGCTGTGCCAGGCCTTCAGCCTGGAATACAGGGCTTGGGCTTTAAACCTGGGGCGGTGCCCCAGGCTTATGCTGTGGCAGGCCTTCAGCCTGCTGAACCCGGGCTGTGCCAGGCTAGCGGCCTTGAGCATGTGGCTTTTGGCATCAGCCAGGGAGAGTAGGCGTTGGAAAAAACAATTCGTGGTTTTAGGCTCTAGCCCTACGAAAGGGCTCTCCCGACAAAGGCCTTCGGCCTTGAACATTATCAAGGTGGAATTAATTTTTCAACGCTAATATGCCCAGGGTTGGGGTGTGGTAGCCCTTCACGGAGAGCGACAGTATTAGCCTCCAGGCGAGTTTGAGCCCCAAATAAAATGTACCTGATTTCTGCCAATTTGCAAAGAGGCATCGGGCTTATACGGGTTATTTTGCCCCCATTTCAGATAGTAGCAGGCTGAAAGCCTGCATCAGCAAAGCCCGGGGCATCGCCCCGGGGGATTACCGCCTCCTGCAAGCAGGCTGCCCAATACGGGGCCCGTCGGGGAAGGCCTGCCACAGCCTTTTCCCTGTCAAGATAATAAATGACGAAGCCGGAAGGGAACATCTTGTCCCTCCCGGCTTCGCTATGCCTGGGCCCTTCAGGAACGAAAAGCCATAGCTTTCGTTCCTGAAAAGGCACCCAATCACTCAAATATCAATTTCTGTACGGCCCAACCTTTTTCAAACCTTATCCTGGCGACATACATCCCCTTAGGCAGGTTATTCCGGTTGATCTGATAGGTATGGTCCTTGACGTTGAAGTGAGACTGCACCATGCGGCCGGTGATGTCGAACAGGTAAACGTCCTTCATCGGGTAATCCGCACCGCTCTGCAGCAGCACGTGATCGGTGGCCGGGTTGGGCATTACCTGCAGCTCCACCTCTGCGGCATCAATAGATTTGGTATTGACGAACAGGCAAGGCAGGTCCATGGCCACACAGGCCCGCACGCCGGCATAGGCCATGATGGTATCCCAGTACATCTTTGCCCGTTCCGGCATGGGTGGCGGGTTGGGGGGGATGTTGGGGTTGTCTTCCGCATAGAAGTCCCAGGGGGCAGAGTCTGCTATTTCGCCGGTAGGCAAGGGGAACAGGCCCTGGTTGCCGTCGTTGCGGCTGTTGGCTACTGCGCTGTAGTCTTCCGGCGCCCAGGCGGGGACGGTATTGAAAATATCATTGATCCCCAACTCATTCAGGCGCGCCTGTACATCGTAGGAGCCGGATACTTCCACCACCGCAAAGTCATCGGAGGGGTCGGCGGGGTCGCCGGTGCCGGGAACCGTTAGCGTTCCCGTCGTGTAGGGTGCAAAGGGATCAGAAGGTACGTGGAAAGACACCCAGGGTACGGTTTCCTCGTCGATCCAGCTGATGTCACCCAGGGCGCCGCCGTTATTCACCACCATGCTGATGTCGGAAGAGATGGGCGTGCCATCCAGATAGGCCACGTGGTTGGGATAGCAGAGCGTATCGCCTGCCGGGAGTACCGGGTAGCCGGGGGGGACGACGCCCACGGAGGTGCCGTATATGTCGCCATTCACCGGTTGTATGACCATGGGAACTGTGCCGCCGCCCAGGTCGATGAGGAATTTGGGGATGACGATCTCCGCGTATTCATCAATGGTGGCCGTAGCGGCTGTGATATATCCACCGGTACCGATGCCCCAAAGGCCGATCTTGTCGGGGTCAATGCTGTAGGGATTGCCACCGTCTACGGCGAGCTTGCGCATATAGCGCACGGCCGTACGGGCATCCTGAACGCCGCGATAGGCGGCATTGATCAGGAAGAACTTGCGGATGTCCTGCGAGGGGTCAACCGGGTTCCAACCCAGGCGGTAGTCCACCGAAGCGGCTACATAACCGCGCTGGGCGAGGCGGGTGCACACTTCCACTACCGTAGAATCTCTGATGGTGCCGCCTGTGCCGTTGTTCTGCGGAAATGGTAGGAAGTTTCCGGTGTGGAAGACCAGCATTACAGGCCGGGCGGTGTTGTCGTCACCCACCGGCTCATAGATATCCATTACCAGGGGGCGGGGAACAGCTTCCGTCGTTTGTTGGAAAAGTACCGGAAGGATGGTGGCGTTGACGGCATAAGGCTCGGCAAGCGTCACCTGCACGTCGTACAGCGCTTCCAGGAAGGGGCCTTGTGCCCGCAGGGAAGCCGCCAGTGACAACGCTAGCGTTAAAAGTAGAAAGTTAAGCTTCTTCATAGAATACATTTAGAGTTAAGTTTCACAAAATTGATGAAGGGAATGAATCTATTGTTCATACAATAAGGAGATGTAGGCCAGCCGCCCGATACGGGGGCCGCCATAAGTTTGGAATACCTGCTTGTCCAGGATGTTGCTTGCTCCAACCTTAATGGTGGTGTTGAGTTTGGGAAGGCTGTAGTTGACCTGCCCGTCCAGTAAGCCATAAGAAGGAATAAAGCCGGTAAACTGAGGAGAGCCTTCAAAAAGAAAACCTTCGATCCATTTGTAGTTCAGGCTAAAGCCCCAGTTCTTCAGGTTGCCGGTCTGTATGTTCCTTCCGGAAACACCGAGGTTGAACTTGTGTTCCGGCGTGTTGAAAGCAGGAATGATCGGGTCGTCGGATTCGGAGACGATGGCGTTGTAGGAGTAATTCCCCGACAGGCCGAAATAGTTGGCAAAATAGTAGTTCATGCCCATGGAAAAACCCTGGGTGGTCACCTGCTCCGTCGCATTGGATGCGAAACGGAACACCTGCAGGTCTTCCGGCAGGAAAGACGAAGGAGACTCAAATTCTGCGCGAATGGCAATGTTGAAGCCGATAAAATCCGTGTATACATTATAGTAGTAGCCCGCATCGACAAAAAGCCGGTTCCAGAGGGTGGCGCGGTATCCTGCCTCTATGGTGCGCACCTGTTCGGGCCGTATCGGGTCGATGTCGTAGTAATCGAGCAGGCTGCGTTGCAGGAAGCCGCTGAGGTAATCCTGGAACGATTCCAGAGTGATGACGCTATCCGCCCCGTTGAGGTTGCCGGCGAGAATGGCCGGGCCGACGTTCAGGGAAAGATACTGGTCGGAAAGCGTAGGGTTGCGGACGCCGGAGGAGAAGCTCACCCGCAGATAGTGGTTGGGGCGGGGCTTCCATACCATCGAGGCGGCAGGTGTGAAGATGTGGTCGAAATTTTCGTTCTTGTCCATCCGCAGGGTGGCGTTGGCCCGGAATTTCCCGCCGCCAAAAACTTTATTAAGCCCGGTATATACTCCATACTCGGAATTGGTGATCTGGATACCGGCGGTATCGAAGAAAATGGTGCCGCGGGAATCCGGCCGGTAGAGGCGGGCGTTGGCGCCGACGATGATCTCGGCAAATTCCGGCTTGAAGCGTTTTTCCCCGTGAATGTGGTAGAGAGCCGACTTGTCGTAGAACCGCGTGCCTCCTTCTTCGTTGTTGAAGGTGGTGGTGATGTCGTCGAACTGTTCCTGAAACTCCGGGGTGCCGGGAATGTATCGGCCGGGCAGGCCACTGCTCTCATCGGGGGCATTGACGAAGTTCCTGGCCCTTTGGTGGGCCTCGTCGAGGAAGCCCTGGTTGTCGGCCAGCCATTGTTCGGCGGCCTCTTTGTCGAATTCCACGACCACTCCTCCGGTTGCCGGGTCGAAGACGATCTTTTCTTCCGGATATCCCATCATGACCATGGTATCGGCGATGTCGTTATCTTCCCACCATTTTTTATAGCGGTTGAAGTAGCTGCCCGCCCGCTGAGAGCGCTCCTGCAGGCGCAGGGCTGTAAAGTAAGGGTCGTAACTGTCGCCGGCATCTTCTCTTGACATATAGGCGCGGATGAAGAAGTCATCGCGTTTTCTGAATTCGACGCGTGGCTGCATAAAAGTGATGTTCCTCAGGCTGAAGCGGTTGTCGCCCTGATAGACCGTTGTTCCCGCGCCGTAGCTCATGCCGAGGATCAGTTCCGGGGATTCCTCCTGCAGGTTCGGGTTGGTGCGGATATAGACAGAGCCCAGTGCTTTGAAGTTGCGGGTGTCGTAATCCACCATGTCTTCCTCCCGGTAGCCGGGGCGGTGCACCGTCCTCAGGCCGGCGGCGTCGTTGAAGGAGTTGGTAGTATTTTGGGTGAAGTCGCCAAACAGGATATATTCATCGCCGTAGATGTTTACCGCGTCCCAGCCACCGGGATTGCCGGTAGGCGTCGGGGAGCCATCCACCGCCTGGAAGTTCTCGGCTACCCAGTCATCGGCCTGAAGGTAAGAAAGAGTGAACTTATAGGCCACTGCCTCCTGGCCATCCTTATTCTTAAAGCTATCTGCCCAGCGGATCTCCGGGTTGATCAGGTTGCGTTCTCCGACTTTTACCTGAGCGGAAAGGCCTTCGGTAAAGAAAGGGTTTTTGGTTTCCATGCTGATCACTCCGTTGAAGGCGTTGGGGCCGTAAAAGGAAGAACTGGCGCCCTGTACGATGTCTACCCGGAGCACATCCAGTTCAGGCGCGCCCAGGAAGTTGCCGAGGGAAAAGTTCAGGCCCGGCGCCTGGTTGTCCACCCCGTCTATGATCTGTAGCGAGCGGACCGGGCTGGTGCTGTTGAAGCCGCGGGTATTGATGACCTTAAAGCCCAGGCTTGCCGCCGTCAGGTCTACGCCCTTCAGCGTACCCAGGCCGTCGTAAAAATTACTGGCGGGTGTTTCCTTGATGGCCAGCACGTCCAGAGACTCTACGGTCAGCGGGGAAGATTTCTGCTTTTCGGAGATCCGCTGGGCCCGCACTTCCACTACTTCCGTGGTGATGGAGCCTTCCTCCAGCTGTACCTTGATGTTTTTATCGTCAGAGTTCACCATCACTTCCTCGGTGCCATAGCCCACATAAGACACGCTCAGTTTGAACGGCGGGGCTTCCTTGGTGCGAATCTCGAAGACCCCATCAAAGTCGGTAACGGTGCCATCCGCTGTCCCCTCCACGATCACACTGGCCCCAATGAGCGGTTCTCCATTGCCTTTGTCGGTGACCGCCCCTCGAATTGTTGTCTGGGAAATAGCCAGCGGTATAAGAATAAAGCTTAGAATAATATTAAGAATCAATTCCTTGGATAAGAATTTCATGCTAATTACCTATCTAGTTCGGAAAATTATTCGGTTCTACAGTCCAAAATAACGATTTTTAAATAGAATTAACCTAGCGTTTACCCAAATTTATTCCATCTGGCTGTGAGCGGACAAAAGCTCATATGGGTAATTTTCTGATTATCAAAGGGTGGTGGAATACCTATTTTAGCGAATTTTCGCTAAAATAGGTAGGCAGATAGGGCCAGCGCCGTACCCAGCACGATGACACCCAGCTTTTTCCAGGAAACATGGTGTTGCCGGTTGTCATCCGCTTCGAAAAGGATGGTGGTGGAAATGTGCAAAAACGAACCTATCACGAAGCCCAGTAAATTGGCGACCGCTACCGGGCCCAGCGGAAGATAGCTGGCCAGCAGGGCTCCCAGAGGGGACATGGCGGCAAACAGGCTGAGGCATGCCCAGATGGTGCGGCGTTGAAAACGGGACAGCAGCAGGAGGGTCACCAGTGCGAAAGCGGCGGGTAGTTTGTGCAACAGGATGCCGATAAGGAAATGCTGATGCCCGTGGCCGTGGCCGTGATGGGCATCGTGAAATTCGCCGTAGTGGCCAAGCGGCATTCCTTCCAGAAAAGCGTGTAAAGATAAACCGATCATGACCTGCAGCGCCATACCCGAACGCGCCGAATGCTCGTGTACATGTACATGCCCATGTTCTACCCCCTGCGACAATTGCTCGAGCAACAACTGCACGAAAAAGCCAGCCAGTATCCACATGCCGGGCCCGGCCCCGGGTTCGGAAAAAGCACCGGGCATGAGGTGTAATACCGTAATGCCCAGCAGATAGGCGCCGCTGAAGGAAAGGACCAGCTTCAGGGTAGCTTGTGCCTTCCGGTAAAACCGAAAGGCCAGCGCTCCGCCAATAAAGACGAGAAAGAACAACAGCAAATATTCCAGGACGGTCATTCCGGCGGGTTTATGCTTGTGGCGAAAGGATATTTACATCCAGGCGAAGGTAAAGCTTTGCCAATATATAAGCAATCAGCACACCTACTGCAGCTCCGAAAATGACATCCAGAGGGTAGTGCACGCCGATGTATACCTGCCCGTAGGCGATACTGGCCGCCCAGAGCAGAAAGGCCGGCCCCAGAAAACGGTACAGGCGGCCGAGGGTAAGAGCGAGAAAAGTGGCCAGGGCAAAGTGATTGGCGGCATGGGAGGAGGTGAAACTATAGCTCCTGCCGCAGTCATCCACCAGGCGCACTTCCGCCTGTAGCTCCACATCATTGCAGGGGCGGGGCCGCTGTACGCTCTTTTTCAGCACTTTGCTGCTCACTGTATCCGCCAGGCCCACCGTCAGGCCGATGGCGGCGATGAACACCAGGCCTTTCCACCAGCCGAAGCGATAGAGGGAGAAGCCGGCCAGCAGCAGGTAGAGCGGGATCCAGGTCTTTTTATCCCGCCAGATGGGCATGATGGCGTCTATCCAGGGATGGTGCCACTCCCCGTTGATGAGAAAAAAAAGTTCCCGGTCGTACTGAAGGATCTCTTGCAGCATTATTTTCTTGTTTTTGCCAGGATTATCAGGCGGGGGCTCTCCTGAGGAGCGAAGTCCTGTAACTGATAATCACCGTATCTTTTGATGATCTGTAGCCCTGCGGCTTCGAAAATTCGCTGAAAATCTTCGGGCATGAACAGGTGCACGCGCTCCTCGAAATGCCAGTCGCGGCTATCATCGCGAAACTGTATGGTTTTAACCACTTTACTGCCTTCGATGCGCTTGTTGATGAAAAAGTGGATGCCGTCTATCTCTTTTTCTTCTCTTCCCACCAGCCGGTCAATGACGTAGTGGGAGTTGAAAAAATCCAGGACGAACAGCCCGTCCTGGCGCAGGCCCAGCGCTACGTTCTTCAGGGTCTTGAAGTCGTCCTTTTCATCATCGAAGTAGCCGAAGCTGGTGAAAAAATTAAAAATGTAATCAAAGTAGTTGGTGCGAAACGGATGGCGCATATCATGCGTATAAAAGGAAAGGTTGTCGCGCTCAAACTGCCGGGCGAATTCGATGCTGCTCACGGAGAGGTCGATGCCCGTCACTTCGTAGCCCTTGTCGGCCAGGTGGCGGGAGTAGCGCCCTTTGCCGCAGGCCAGGTCGAGTATGCGGGCATTCGGCCTGGGTTGAAGCGTATCGAGCAGGTTATCAATGAAACCTTCTGCTTCCGATTCGTCCCGGTACTTGTACAGAATGTGGTAGTAGGGAGAATCAAACCAGTTTTTGAACCATTCTTCGGAGGACGACATGCGCTTGTGTGTTTTTGCAGGCTCGGGCTGAACTTGCCTTTGATCAAGGCGCAAATATACAGATCCCCTTTTTAGCGACCAACCCCATCCCCGTTCCGCCCGGCTGGCCGGTAAGCAGGGGATTGATACACGAGTTGATTTTTTTCTATTTTTGTGTCCAAATTTAGCGGTGCCAGGCATTTTTATGATGTTTGCCACTTAAAAAACCTAAAAAAATAACCCATGACTTTAATTAAATCCATTTCCGGCATCCGGGGTACTATTGGCGGTAAGGCCGGGGATAACCTCACTCCCCAGGATATTGTGGAAAGTACTGCTGCCTTTGGCTTCTGGCTGCGGGAAAAGGGGGTGCCGCCAAAAGTAGTCATCGGCCGCGATGGCCGCATCTCCGGGCCCATGGTGAGCCAGCTGGTGAGCTCCACCCTGCTGGGGCTGGGTATTGACGTGGTGGACCTGGGCCTGTCTACCACGCCGACTGTGGAAATGGCGGTGCCGGCGGAAAATGCAGGCGCCGGCATCATCATCACCGCCAGCCACAACCCTCAGGACTGGAATGCCCTGAAGTTTCTTAATGAAAAGGGAGAGTTCATCTCCCAGGCGGATGGGGAGGCCCTGCTGCAATTACTGGAATCCGGCGAGATCAGCTATGCGCCGGTGGAACGGCTGGGCAAATACTGGAAGATGGAAGGCTATATCGAAAAACACATCCGGGAGATCCTCAAGCTGCCCTGGGTGGAGCGGGAGCGCATCCGCCAGCATAGCTTCAAAGTAGTGGTGGACTGCATCAACAGCACCGGCGCTCTGGCTATGCCTCTGCTGCTGAAAACGCTGGGCTGCGAGGCCATCCTCATCAATGGCGAGGTAAATGGGCAGTTTGCCCACAACCCGGAACCCTTGCCCGAACACCTGGAAGAACTCTGCGAGCGCGTGGTGAAAGAAGGCGCCGCCCTTGGCGTGGCCGTAGACCCGGATGTCGACCGCCTTGCACTGGTTTGTGAAGACGGCAGCCTCTTTGGAGAGGAATATACCCTGG
>CAYVVK010000185.1:0-6719 GCA_964454855.1 uncultured Phaeodactylibacter sp.
TCCCGCCGGTATTTTTAAAGATGCGGCACTGTTTCACACTACCTGTTTTGCGCTGAGCCGGCAGCCGGCTCAGTCGAGCATCATGCAGGCTGCCCGCCGGGCAGTGGAAGAGGGCTGCCAGTTGAGCATTGACGCCAATTACGCGGGCAAGATATGGCCCGATCGGAAAAAGGCACAGGAACTGGTAGCTGCTTATTGTGGGCTGGGAGCTCTGGTGAAGGTGAGTGAAGTAGACTGGGAGCGGCTGTATAATTCAAAGCTGGAGGATCCGAAAGCAGCCGCCCGGCACTTCACTGGGCTGGGCGCCCGGGAAGCATGTATCACCCTGGGAGGAGAAGGGTGTTTTGTGTCCACTGCCAAAGAAGGCCACTTCCTTCCCGCTCGTGCGGTAGAAGTAAAGGACACTACCGGTGCCGGCGATGCGTTCTGGTCGGGTTACCTTACGGCCTGGCTGGATGGGCATGGTTTACTGAACCGCGCCAGGGCAGGGCGAAGGATGGCGGAGATCAAACTGGGGCATTTCGGGCCGCTGCCGGGCCGGGTAGGCCGGCAGGCCATCTATGAAGATTTCTGATCTGAGCTGGAAGGGGCCCCCTTGTCCTGCTTCAGTTCGGATATGCTTTCGATCAGCCCCAGGCCGCGCGCCCTTTTTTCCCAATTCTTGCGCGCCAGAGACTGCATATCTTCTATATTGTCCTGCTCGTCGACGATCTCCAGGCCCAGCAGGGTCTCGATCACATCCTCCATGGTCACAATGCCGGCCATGCCGCCGAATTCATCGACCACGAGGGCAATGTGTTCTCTCTTTTCGATGAGGCGGTTAAACAGGTCGGGCAGAGGCATCTGCTCATTGATGATCATGATCTCCCGCATGATGTCTTTCAACGGGGCATCGCCATTCTGCTGAATGATGCTGCTGAGAATATCATCTTTGAGCACAAAGCCGTTGATGTGGTCCTTGGACTCCTTGAATACCGGGATGCGGGAGAACTGCAGTTGCTGGTTGGCCTGGTAAAAATCAGCTATGTGCTCCTCCTGGCCGGCGGCTTTAACGACGGTGCGTGGCGTCATGATGTCTTTGGCGCGAATGGTATTCAACCGCAGGAGGTTTTGAATGATCTTGGATTCATTGCCGCGAAAAATGCCTTCTTTCTCCCCGATCTCCGCCATGGCGGTGAAGTCGGCCCGGCTGAGCACGCTTTTGTCTTTTTCTTTCTTCAGTTTTTTGGTAATGAACTGGCTGACCCACACCAGTGGATACAGGAGGAAGATGATGATATACAGGCCATTCACCGTAAAAGTTGAAAGGGATTTCCAGTAATTGGCGCCCAGTGTCTTGGGAATGATCTCCGACAGGATAAGGATAGCCAGGGTCATCAGCGCGCCGATAAAGGCCTCGACTGAAATGGGCATTTCCAGGCCGCCGATGATGAGGTCTGTATCACCAAAAACCTTGCTGGCCTGAGCGCCTACGCCGATGGCTCCCAGGGTGTGTGCAATAGTATTGAGGGTAAGGATGGCGGAAAGCGGCCGGTCGATGTCATCCTTGAATGACTTGAGCAGCCTCCCGGTGCGGGTACCCTCCTTGTTCAATACTTCCACAAAAGTGGGAGTTACACTGAGCAGGACCGCTTCCCAAATGGAACATAGGAAAGAGAAAATAATGGAAATGAAAAAGAAGGATATCAACAAGCCCATTAGCGCTAAAGCAATTTGGCCACAAAAATAAACAAAGTTCGGTCAACTAAAAAATCCGCTTCGTCCGGATTTCCGCCTACGGAAAAGCGGGTTCCTATCACAAGGCAGGAACCCGCTCCTTTTCTCCTAACCAGGTTACAAGTTTCTTTAGTTCAGGTATATTTTCTGATAAGGGACAATGACCTCATTCAATGCCAGGTTATTGACCTCGCGGAGGCGTTCTACTGTAATGCCATAGCGCCGGGCAATGCTGTATAAGGTATCTCCCTCCTTTACGATGTAGTAATTGCTGGATGCCCTGCGGCTGGGTGTTGGAGAAGTTTGAGCCGGAGGAGTGCCGTTGAAGGTGGGGCTGCGGCCTGACAAGCTTCCGGAAACGCCGCCTCTGGCCTGGGTGTCTATGCGCCCGCCTGTAGCCCCGTAATCATAACCGGAGGGTACTTGCTGCTGCTGAGGCGGCGGCAGTGCCTGTTCCAGGAACATCGGCGTATTGATGTGGTCGTAATCGCCGGCATAGTTCCGGGAGTTCAGCTCGTCTTGAGAGAAGTTTTCCTCCTGGATGCGCCCCTGTTCGGTACTCATTTGCTGTGGCGCACGCGCTGCCTGTGGAGGCCTGGCAGCCATGCCTGTGTTGTAGTTATTATTGTATGGCTGATATCCTCCATTGTCATTAACCACCCCCGGGGAGGTATAGCCGGTTGCAGGATCCTGCGGGCAGTCGCAATCAGAGGTGAAAAGTTTTTGCCCTACTTTGGCCACTTCGTATTTTCCAAGATTATTAAACTCCCGGAAGCGGCTTTCCGTATAGCCGTATTTCATGGCAATGGAAGCGACGGTCTCCCCTGAGCGTACGATATGGGCGCCGCTGCCTCCGGAAGGCAGGCGCTGAGCATTGGCCGGTTGTTGGTATTCGGCGGACGGCTGTATATTCGCAGCCTGCATATCTCCCGTTTTGGCAGTCATGGAGCTGGAAGCAGCGGAAACCTGTAATTTCTCACCCGGCACGATAATATTGCTGCCTCCTTTTTTATTCCATTCGCGCAACTGGCTGAGGGCCACTCCATGCTGTTTGGAAATACTGTAGAGCGTTTCTCCCTTTTTTACGATATGGTATTCCGGCCCGTTGGTGGCGGCAGCCGGCTGAGAAGCAACAGGCTGCTGCGGGCTGGCGCCTCCTTTGGGGGAAAGGCTTTCCTCCGCCCGGGCCCCCACGGTGATGAATTCACCGGGCGCCCGTTCTCCGGCAGCGGCCAAAGGCTCTTCAGGAACGACAGGCTCTTCTTCACCGGTGCAGAGTTGCCGCATGTACCGCTCCAGGTTCTTGCCGTTCACTTTTTCCAAGCGAAGCCGGTTCTGCATGGCGTCGGCCACATTGATGCCGCTGCGTTCCTCCACGATCCCGATCTCGGGAATGAGCTCCATATTGGTATGCGGGTTGCCGGCGAATTCTGCTTTCTGGCGGAAGAGCAGGGTGCCGGAGCACTGGTTTTGCAGCATGCCTTCAAAATAGACTTCCGCCTTGGGGTTTTTGTAGGCTATGTTCTCTCCGATGGTGCCCAGCTTAGTGTCGAACTGAAACCGGTATTTGGGAGAATCATAGAGAATAAAATCTTCGGCGCGCAGGTAGCGGGCAGCAAAAGTAATGGGGGAGATAAAATAGCGGTTGTTGCCTTTCTTGACCACCATGAATACCCGGTCGATATTACTGTTGATGGCGTTGACCAGTTTTTCATCAAAGACCGCGTTGTTACAGCGGATAACCTGGGCGGGAGGAAAATCCTGAGGGGTAGTACTTTCCGTCCCCACTTCCAGGATGATCTTCACTCCGGGGCTGGTATTGACGTGATAAACGACATACTCATCCCCATTCTGGTTGTTGGTGTAGGAATATTCCAGCCGGTCCATACAGGCCGGGTCATACAGGATATAGAGGCTGGCCGCAGAGACGGAAACCCCCATGATGAAGGTGAAAGAAATAGCCAGGAGAATCTTTTTCATATCAACATTAGTTTAACGAAGCGCAAAAGAACGCTTTAACCTTTGTAAGGTATAAGAAATCAGGTATTTATGCAAGTATACGTTTGAAACAAACCTTTGTTTCGTATTGTAAAACGCCTTATGTGAAAAAAAGATTGTTTGTGAGAGGCCTTCAGGAGAAAGGGCTGTCATTTTTGACCAGGCCGATGTGCACAGCGTACAGCACCAGTTCGGAAGCAGTGCTGAGCCCCAGCTTTCTCATGATGTTCTTTCGGTGGGTGTATACCGTGTGGGTGCTGAGGTTGAGCTGTGCAGCAATTTCCTTGGCGACCAGGCCCCTGGCGACCAGCTGAACAATTTCGATCTCGCGCGGCGTCAGCGGGGTAGGGGCGCAGCTGGAAGCATCTCCTTTGGCGAAGCTTTTTTCCAGCAGGTAATCCAGCACTTTGGTGCAGAAGAACTTTTCTCCCCGGGCCGTGGCCTTGATGGCATCGATGATCTCCTCTTTGTCACATGCCTTGGTGAGAAAGCTGTTTACGCCCATTTCCAGTATCTGATAGATGCTTTCCTTGTTGTTGTCGGCACTTATGATCAGCAGATTGACGGAAGGGGCGGCCTGCTTGATCTTCTCTACGGTATTTCGGCTGAAGCTGTTGGGTTGGTTGTAATCCAGAACTACGACCTGGGCGGATTGCACCTGTAACTTCCTGATCAGCTCCTGCTCGTTGGTCGCTTCTGCGACCACCTTAAACCTTTCCTCACCCATCAGCAGGTGCCTGAGCCCTACCCGGATAAGATACTGTGAATCAGCAAGAATAACAGATATTGGCCGCATCGTGATGGAAGTAACTGGATGGCGAATTTAGTAAGTAGCTGTCATTTCAACAAATTAATTTAGACTTAGTTTAGATAAGTGGAGTCAGAGGCAGTAGCTTTCAATCCTGGTATTGATAGGTATTGGACGATAATTCCGGGTCAAATTCCTCTTCCTGGCTTACGCTCCGGAATTTCACCTGCAGATTGTACCGCTTATTCATACTGGATACTACCGGGCCGAACATGGTGTTCATCAGGTCGATGGCCTGGGCCTTGGCCTTGTCCATGATGTCACTTTCCAGGGCTTCACGCCGGAATTCCCCCCGCAGGGCATTAAAGTTCTTATTGAGGTCGACACTTTGCACTTCACGAAGCCATCCGATGTCGAGTTTATCGATCTTGGGATATACCTCATGCGAGAGAATGACCGGTTCCGGCAGCGTAATGGTCACCAGGTTTTGCCGGCTGTTAAGGTTTACGTCAAAGTATTCGTTGAGCCGGAAGCCTACCTTGAGTATGCTGATGGCGGAAACCTCTATATCGGAAGAGGAGACGGCAAAACCCATTACTTTGGTCTGCAGCTGCTTATTCAGGCCTTTCTTGTCCCGGACTTCCATGGTGGCGAGTTCGGCGATGACCTCCTCCACTTTTTCCTGCAACAGGCCCCTTGAACGGCTGAAATCCTGGATTGCGGCCCGTTCCTCCAGCCGCTGCAGCATGGGCTGCAAGGCTTCCTGCATGGCGACGCCGCAGGGGGTATCCACATTCTGCCCCTTGGCATAGATGCTTCCGCCCTTGGTGGGCACCAGGGTGGTAATGATCTGCGTGACCAGGAAACAGGTATATTTTGAGGCCACTTCCCGGAGCACGTCAACGGCATTGCCCCCCTCGTTTTCATACCAGGTTTGATACAGGCCGGAAGTGGTGTCCTGCAGGGCTACGAAATCGTGAAAATAAAGGTTGCGCAGATAGGGGTGGTGCTTTTCGTATTCCTCCTGGATCTTCGCCTTGTCGGCTTCGTTGAGGTTCATCCGGCTGGCCACATGGTAGAGTATGGACAGGTTGATGTCATACACCAGGTCATTGAATTCCCGGCGGTAACGGTGAGGGTTGGACAATACGGCCAGGGCGTTTTCTTCGTCTATCGAAAATTTATAGTCAGAAGGCACGTAATTGACCTGCATTTCTTTGGGTACGCTGGCATATCCCGGAGGAGAAATGAATTTCCGGTAGATGATGATGCCGATAAGGCTGAGAGCCAGCACCAGCAGTAAACCCCGGGTAATATTGCGGGGGCCTGTGGAAGGAGAAGAGTAGTCGTTGCGAGCCATGTTACTGGTATTTGTTTATTTTGGGGCAATTTAAAACCGCCTGCTGTTTTTTTTATCCGTACATAGAACACACGAGAAGCCAGGCTGTTGCTGCCTCTTCGGAATTTTTCCTGCCCGGGCGGCCTCTTTTCGGCGCCGTTTGCAAAAGCGCTCAAAAATACTGTTCGTAATATTCCACCACTCGCTCGTCAGTCATGATGTCGCGTGGCTGAAGGCGTTCCTTCAGCACAATACCCTCCAGGCTACGGCAACGGCTCAGGGCCACATAAGTCTGTCCATGTTCAAAGGCGCCCCTCCCCAGGTCGATGATCACCTTGTCGAAGGTTTTGCCCTGCGATTTGTGGATGGTGATGGCCCAGGCCAGCTTCAGCGGGAATTGGGTGAAGGTGCCGATGGTTTCTGATTCTATCTTATTGATGTCCTGCAGGCTGGCCCGGTAGCGCAGGATCTCCCAATCCATTTTACCTACCTCGATGAGCCGTTCCTGCCCGTCGTCCTCCATTACTGCTACCGTGATGGCGTCCTTGCCCAGCTTGTGGATCTTCCCGATGGTCCCGTTGACGAACTGCTTGTCCGGGTCGTTCTTGATGAACATCACCTGGGCGCTCAGCTTCAGCTTGAGAATGGGCTCTGTGGGAAATAACCTGGGGTTGAAGTTGCCGGTAATCGTGGCGGCGTAGGTGGATTCTTCAAGGGGGATACGTTCCAGCTCCCTGCGGTTGATCGCATCCACTTTGGCATTGCGGGCCGAGAGGGTGATATAGTAATCCTCGGGTTCAAATTCCGGAAGATAGCGGGAGTTGAGGTCATCCAGGTCGTCGTAATCCACCTGATTGAGGCGTACGGCTTCCAGCAGGCGGAGAAAGAGGCGGTTTTCCTGCCGGTAAACCTTCTGAA
>CAYVVK010000185.1:6729-10415 GCA_964454855.1 uncultured Phaeodactylibacter sp.
CTCCATCCTTTCCAGCTCAAAACCTTCCTGGAACACATGTGCGGAAAAGAAATAAGGGGAGCGGTATTCCAGCTGAAAACGCATGGCCTCGGCCTCGGAGGCTACCACCGGCGGCAGTTGGAAAAGGTCGCCGAAGAAAACCACCTGCAGGCCGCCGAAGGGCAGAGGAGATTCCCGGTTGACGCGCAGGAACCAGTCGATATTGTCCAGCAGGTCGGCCCGCACCATGGAGATTTCGTCGATGACCAGCACCTCCAGGTTCCGATACAGGCGCCGGTTGCGGCGCTTTTTGATGTCCTCCCTGGATAGCGGTTTTGGCGGAAAGCCGAAAAAGGAATGGATGGTCTGCCCTCTGACGTTTAGGGCGGCAATGCCCGTGGGCGCCAAAACGGCCACCTTCTTCCGGCTGGTATTGCGAAAGAGCTGCAGCAGGGTGGACTTCCCTGTTCCCGCCCGCCCGGTAATGAACAGGTTGCGGCCCTGCTTCTCAATCCGGTCGAGCGCGTATTTAAAATCCGGGCTTAATTCCAAAGGTGTTTTGTCAATTCCCATTGCCTACTGCTTACTGTTAACTGCCTACTGCTCACTGCTCATACCTCTCCCTTCCGGAACGGTCGATGATCATGCTGTGGGCCTGCTGAGTGCCCTGCATGACAATATCCAGCACATTGACGTGGGCAGGGCGGGTAGCCATAAAGAAGATGGCCTCGGCTACATCCTCAGAGGAGAGCGGTTTGAAATCTTCGTAGATCTTCGCCCGCTCTTCGTCCCCGTCGAAACGGACCAGGGCGAACTCGGTCTCATCTACATGGGCAGGGCTAACCATGCTGACCCGTACATTGTGTTTGTGCAGGTCCATGCGCATGGCTTTGGTCAGGGCATCCACGGCAAATTTGGTGGCGCAGTACACATTGCCGTCGGGATAGACTTCCTTGCCGGCGGTGGAGCAGATATTGATGATGTGGCCGGACTGCCGTTCGACCATGCCGGGAGAAATGGCGCGGGTCATATACAACAAGCCCTTCAGGTTGGTGTCTATCATTTCTTCCCAGTGCTCAATATCTCCCTCGTGGATGGGCGCCAGGCCTTTGGCCTTACCGGCATTATTGATGAGTATGTCGATGTTCTTCCAGGTGTCTCCGAGTTGTTCGCTCAACTGCCGCATGAGGTGTTCTACGGCACCGCGGTCGCGCACATCAAAGGACAGGGCCAGGACGTCGGCATCGTGATCTTTTTCAAACTGGCCTTTCACCTCTTCCAGGCGCTCGGCCCGCCGGCCGGTAAGGATGACGCGGTATCCGTTGCGGGCGAATATCTCCGCCGTTGCCCTGCCGATGCCGGAGGTGGCTCCTGTAATCAGCACCGTTTGGCCTGCCTGCGGCTTCTCCGGTTCGGGTTCCGGCGCTTCTTCCAGTTCCTGCTGCAGTTGTTGGGCCTGCTCTTCTTTTTCCTGCAGCAGTTCTTCCAGCCGGAAAATATTCTGCTTCAGGGCCTCCAGCGTATCATGGCCGATGCCGGCCTTGCCGGGGGCGGAAGCAGGAGCTTCGGGAGGAGCCGTTTCCAGGAAAGCCCGGTCGTTCTCCTCGGTTTTGAGTTCCGGGTTGGCCTCCACTGCGGAGAGGTAGGCGTTTCTGGCCTTGGAAGGCTTGCCCAACTGATGGTAGAGCAGCGCCAGGTCGTAATTGGCGAAGGGGTGGCGGGGGTCTATCTCCAGTGTCTTTTCGAAGTACTTGATGGCCTTTTTCGGTTTGTCCAGGACTTCTGTCAGGAGCAGGGCGTACTGATAATGCGCATCGGCATTCTCCTCATCCATCCTTGCTGCTTTTTTGAAGTATTTGGCCGCTTTCTTTTTATCGTCTTCAAAGTGGGCGGCGGTGATCATTCCCAGACGGTAGTAGGCATTAGGGTATTCCGGATTGAGATCTACCAGTTGAGCATAGTGCTTGTGTGCCGATTCAAAGTCTTCCTGCAGTTCCTCCAGTTCGCCGAGCAGGAAGAGGGCGTCTTCATTTTCCGCCTGCATCTCCACCACCGGCTCGAGTTCGCGTTGGGCCTTGGCGTAATTATGGGCTTTTTGCGCCAGCATCAGTGCGTAATGGTAGCGCAGGTAGGGGTTATCCGGGTTTTCCTCTACAGCCTGTGCCATGAACGCCAGGCCCTCCTGAGTCTGGCCGGTATTGAAATAATCCATCGCTTCTTCCACTATCACCGCCGTCTGGGCTTCGGGAGAGGTGATGATCTCTTCTTCCTCAATGTCTTCTTCCGTATCCTTTTCCCGGCCTTCCAACTCGTCATCCTCCTCTTCGTCGAGGTAAAATTCCTCGACATACTCCTCCTCGCTGGCCTCTTCTTCGCTTTCTGCCTGGCCTTCCGTTTCTTCGGCAGGGCCGGTAGCAGCTTCCGGGAGGGGAGGTTCGGTTCGCATATCCTGTTCCTCTGTGTCAATGACGGAGCCAATGCCGGGGATCTCTTCCAGGCCGGCTTCAGGCGTTTCTTCTTCCTGCGTTTTGGTTTCGGCGGAAGGTTCTTCCGGAGCACCGAATTCTTTTTCCGTAACGGGTTCGCCTTTTTCCTCTTCCGTTTCAGGGCTTACCGGCTCGGCTTCCGGAGGAGTGGCGGGCTGGTTTTTGAGGCGCTGATGCCCTTCCGGGTCTCTGGTGAAATTGAAGAAGCCCTCAAAGCGGTTGGCGGCGAACTCCTGGTAGGGCAGGTAGTCTGTGACGCGCAGTACGCGCAGGAACTCGCCCACTTCGCTGGAAATTTCGCGCATTATCTTGAGGTGGTTGTTGAAGGCCTCCTCGTCAAAATCCTGCATCTGTCTTTTCTGGCGGCGCAGGTCCAGATATTGGTCCTGCCAGTAGTTGATGTATTGGATGATATCGCTTACGCGCTCGAAATCGGTATGTATCTTGATGGTTTCTCCGGTATTCTCATCCTTGCTGATGCCATCTACCACCACAGGCAGGATCTGGTTGCGTTTCTCCTGGATGAGTTTCAGGCCACGGCTCATGCACTGGGCAGACTTCAGGAAGTTGTCGCTGATGATCAGCAGAATTCGGTTGGGTTGGTCGAGCAACTGGTCGGCCAGCGGAGTATCTGAGGTAGAGCGGGTGCAGGCATAGCGTTGGAAGTTGTAGCCGGCAGGGCTCAGTTGTTGTTCGATTGCTTTGGCTACCTCTTCGTTTTCCGCGGAATAGGCTATAGCAATACTTTTTGTGCTCATGATTTCCAAGTTGATTTCTGGTTGTTTATTGTTCTACGCTTAGAAGTTGGTTCATATATTCTTCAAAGTCCTTCTTAAATGCTTCGTATTCATTGGTTGCCGGCCCGGAAAAGCCAGTGTGAATACGCTGGACTTTCCCCCTGCGCCCTACAAAAATGAGTGTGGGAAAGGCCATTACATGGTTTAGCATCGGCAGGGCGTCGGCAGCGGCTGCTTTATCGGCATACCCGGCGTGCAGCACTTCATAATCAATACCCATTTCTTTTTTAAACGTTTCAATAGCCCTTTTAGCCTTTTCTTCGTCCCGGTATCTTTCAAAAGCCAGGGCGATAATGGCAAACTCCTGATCCGGATGTGCCTCCTGGTATGCTTTGAGGAACTGTGTTTCATCATGGCAGTTCGGACACCAGGTACCCATCAACTGCACCAGCACCGGCTTTCCGGCGTAGGCCGGATCGGAAAG
>CAYVVK010000186.1:0-10377 GCA_964454855.1 uncultured Phaeodactylibacter sp.
TGGTGATCTCCGGATCGCCGATGCCCGCCCAGCCCAGGGAAGGGGTTAGCGACAAACTACCCGGCGCCCCCTCCACATAGGCCCGGGCGGGTGCGAGTTTGGCATCCCGGAAAGGCACCTCCGCAGCCACTTGAGAAAGGCCATCGAAGTGATAATAGAGGTTCTGAGGATGAATGTAAGTGTCCCACCACCAGCTCATGGCCGTACCGAAGGCGCCGCTGAACAGCCCTCCCCAGAGGGAATTGTGGAGGTGGATGCCGCCGGGGTCCTGCTGGGCCAGGCCGGCGCTGCCCCCCAGGCCGAATTCGCTGTTGAGGGTAGGCTTGCCGAATTCTTCCAGGAAGCTGCGGTTGGCACTGGCCAGCACCCGCTCGATATTTGGCGTATTGTTGTAGATGTGCGTCTGAGTGAGGCTGAAATCGGGATGCGACCAGACATTCTCATCGGTGGTGTCATCGCCATAGCTGGTGGAAATGAGGTGGCCGTTGGGGTCGAGGCTTTTGAGGTAATCCGCCATTTCAAAATGCCACTGGGCCACGATGTCCTTGTTGGCCTGGAAGTTATCCGTCCAGTGCACTTCGTTGAACAGTTCCCAGCAGAGGATGCTGCGGGCATAGCCCCAGCGGGCCAGGATGTAGCGGTACTGGTTTTTGGTGTGTGCCCGCGCTTCTTCATTCCTAAAGAAGTCGATGGTGTTCTGGCAGGGCCCGCCATTGGCCACATTATAGGGGCTCTCGTTCCAGTTGGGGTTGACCTGAGTGGAAACCTGCCCGTGGTGTTGGAGCGCCAGCATGATATAGATGCCCCTTTCGGCGCAAAGATCGAAGAGCCAGTCCTGGTAGTAACAGTTGCTCTGTTTGTAGTGGCGCAGGCCCTGAAAGCCGTTGCCGCTGCTCCATTCTATGCCCAGCCCCCAGTGGGCGTGCCAGAGGCGGAAGAAATTGCCTCCATTGCCGAAAAGGCCGTCCAGCCAGGCTTTGTAATCGAAATAGGTATTGTGGTTGGGCCAGGCAATATTATGGCCGATAGCTACATAGGGCGCTCCATCGTCGAACTCCAGGTAATTGGAAGAGCCGGTGCGGAGGAAGCCGTGGTTGGCGGGAGTGAAAATGCCTGTGCACAAAAAGCTCTGGGCTTCCGAAACCGCCCTGCCGTTGGCATCCGTCACGGAAACGACGAAGCTCCAGGCCCCTGTTTCATCCGGGGAAAATCGGAGGCGGAATTCTCCTGAGCCGGATGGGGCCAGGTTCCCCGTACTGGTGTTCAGGCTGTAATCCTGCATAAAAAAGCCGTCTACTATTTTTTGGGCGCCGGAAGGCGAGGTAAAAGTGGCGGAAACGGCTATCTGATCGTAATCATAGGGGTTGGTGAAAACTGCCCTCAGGCTGACCCTGGCCTCAAATTTACCGTACTGCTCTACGGTGGGGCTCCGTACCACGATCTCTTCGATGACTGGAAGCGGAAGGGGCGCAGCGGCTTTGGCGGGGACGGTTGTAAGGAGCAGTAAGGCCAGGCTTACTGCCAGAAACAGGAGTATCATTTTTTCCATAGTGGGTAATATTCGGGCAAAAAGTGACAGCAGCTAATTTAGGGAAAAGGATACGCTCTTCTCTTAAAAAAAAGGGGATAGGCAGATTAAAGGATGGCTGTCCAGAAATGGACAAAATGAAAAGAAAGGGTAAATTCACCGGTAACGAAACGATTGGCAAGAACTCAACTTTAACAAAAGCAGCAGATGAAATTATCGACGATTGACATTTTTATCATTCTCGCCTACCTGCTGGCCACCGTCGTAATCGGCCTGGTGCTGAGGAAACAGGCGGAGCGCAGCAAAAAGGACTACCTGCTGGGGGGCAACGTCCTGAAATGGTACTGGTGGCGATTCAACGGCACCGGCTTTTTCTGGGGCATGGTGGGCGGCCTGGTTCCGGCCCTCTCCTTCCGCTTCATTTTCGAGGGCGTGCTCGACCTGTACACCTTCCCACTCATGCTGCTGATCTCCGTGATCGGCTGTGTCATCGGCACCTACGCCGCCCCGCCGGTAAATGAGGAAGTGCTGAAAGCGTTTTACAAAAACGTGCGCCCCTGGGGCTTCTGGAGGCCGATACACGATAAGGTGGTGGCGGAAGATCCCGGCTTTAAGGCCAACACCAACTTCGGGCGGGACATGTTCAACGTCTTCATCGGCGTCATCTGGCAGACGACCCTGGTCATCTTCCCGATCTACATCGTACTGCTGGAGGCCGTACCCGCGCTGGTGGCCATCGCCGTAGCGGCAGTATGTACGCTGATCCTGAAGAAGAACTGGTTTGACAAACTGCCAAAGGATGAGAAACGGGAAACAGCAGGGCTGGCAAGGGAGGAAGGCCTGTCCGCCCGGGCACCGGCATAGTGCAGCAGGCAGTAAACCCAATACAGGCCCGTTTGGGCAGTTGACAGTCGGCCCATACGGGTTTCGCTGCGCTCAACATTCGCAAAAACCAGTAGGTTTTCAACCCATCAATATTACTTTGTCAAAGTAGAAGTAAGAACATAATCAATACTAAGGACATATGAACATCAACGACGCATACGCCCCCGGACACTATCAGCCCAAACCCGGCCGCTACGACATCATGCAATTCCGCCGCTGCGGCCGCAGCGGCATCCACCTGCCCATGATCTCGCTGGGCCTGTGGCATAACTTCGGCCATACCGACGACCTGGAAGCCGGGCGAAAGATCCTGCGCATGGCTTTTGACCACGGCGTCACTCATTTCGACCTGGCCAACAACTACGGGCCGCCCTACGGTGCAGCCGAAGAAAACTTCGGCCGCCTGTTCCGGCAGGACTTCCGGCCCTACCGCGACGAGCTGCTCATCTCCAGCAAAGCGGGCTGGGACATGTGGCCCGGGCCCTACGGCAACTTCGGCTCCCGCAAGTCCCTCATCGCCTCCCTGGACCAGAGCCTGAAGCGCATGGGCCTGGAATACGTCGATATTTTCTACCACCACCGCCCCGACCCGGAAACACCCCTGGAAGAAACCATGGGCGCGCTGCATCAGATCGTACAACAGGGAAAGGCCCTGTACGTAGGCGTTTCGCAGTACGAAGCGGAGCGCACGGCGAAGGCCGCCGAAATACTGCGCAACATGGGCACGCCCTTGCTCATCCATCAGCCGCGCTACAGCATGTTCGACCGCTGGGTGGAGAATGGCCTGCTGGATGAGCTGGAAAAGCAGGGTACCGGATCTATCGTCTTCTCTCCCCTGGAACAGGGCATCCTGACCAACAAATACCTGAAAGGATTTCCGGAAGACAGCCGCGCCGTAAAGGACGGCCGCTATCTGGACAAGAGCAAGATCACGGAAGAGAAGCTCGATAAGGTACGTAAGCTGAATGCCATTGCCGAAAGGCGCGGGCAGAGCCTCGCCCAGATGGCCGTAGCCTGGCTGCTGAAAGACGAGCGCGTGACTTCCGTGCTGGTAGGCGTCAGCCGGCCGGAGCAGCTGCTGGACAATATCGGAGCACTGGAGAAGCTGGAGTTTAGCGGGGAGGAGCTGCGGGAGATCGAAAAGATCCTGCAGGCCTGAGAAGAGTGGTACTGCCTTAACTAGTGCAGTCGGCAGTAAATAGTTGACAGTCGGCAGTCGAAATAATCAACGGGTTATCAATCTATTATAACACCAACTACCTGTCAATTAATTCACTCCCAAAGCACTAGTCCACCAGTATAGCCTCAGTTGTACGCTGCCCTTTAGGGCCCACGATCACGACTTCAAATATGCCCTTGCCGAAATGCAGAGGTATGGCCATCCTGGAACTGCTCATTTGTCGTTGGAAAACCTGCCGCCCCAGGGCGTCGAAAAGATACACCTCTGCCCCTGCCGCAGCTGAAGTTTCTATGTACAGGAAATCGCGGGCGGGGTTGGGGAAAATGCGGTATACCGGGGCTTCCAGAGCAGCAGATGTGCCGGTAAGCAGTTCGCCCTCCGATTTTACCACCAACATGTCGTGCCGCAGTTCCACGGTATCCACCAGCACCTCCTCGCCACAGTCGATACGTATCTCATAGCTGCCCTTAAATCCCCGCAGGGAGAATTCCCCATTGGCATTAGTGAAGCCGCTTTCTTCTGTCCACCACTGATCGTATACCAGATCGATGAAGATTTCTCCGGCGGGCTTGATCGTCCAGTCTTCGTTGAAGAGCGGTGCATTGCCGCGCCAGTGGGCTCCATCCCAGAAGCCCCACATGAGAAAGCCATCCACGCTCTCGTGGCTGAACACTATGGTGAGGAAATCGCGCAGGTATTTGGCGGCCAGTTCGTCATCCACAGCTTCATTGGTATCGTATTCGGTGATCTTGGCGGTGGTGCCGAAGGTTTGGTAGAAATCCTCCAGAATGTCGTAGACATCGTAGATGGAGGTGGGAAAGCCGCCGATATGCCCCTGAAAGCCGACGCCGTCCAGCTGCACTCCGGCATCGATAATTTCCTGTGCGAACTGTTTTTTCAAATCGTACAGGCCGCCGCCGGTATTGCCCTGGCTGATGGTTACATAGTCGTTGAGGTAGGTTTTAGTATGGGGGTCCACTTCCGCGAGCTTTGCAAAGATCTCCGGGTAGATCTCCCGGCCGGTGGGATAGCCCGGATGGCCCTGCAGGGCGTTTTCCAGGTCGCGGTTGGTGGTGATCTCGTTGAGCACGTCCCATTCGGCGATGTTACCCGCAATGCCGGGGTAAGTAGTGATCTCTTCGATATGGCCGAAGATGCGTTCTTTGATGTATTCGGGATTATTCTGGTTATCCCGAATATCCGGCGGCATATTACTCCAGCCCGGCCAGACGAGATTATGCCCGCGTACCTGAATGTCGTGATCCCGGAGCCACTGTACGGCGTACGCGGTACGGTCCTTGCTTGTGATCCAGTTCTGTTCCCAGCCTGGCCATTTGAGGGCATTTTCGAAAACCACCCAGTTAAAGCCATGTCCCCTGCCGTCCAGGTCGAGCAGTTTGGATTCATAGGTAGGGTTATGGCCGTTGTTGCCGGCGAAAAGCCGGGAAACTACTGCCGAGCCGAAGGCGAATTCATGCTTCAGCATTTTTACTTCCACGGAGGCATCGGGAACGGGGTTCCCATCGGCGTCCTCTACCTTTACGGTGAGCCCTGCCTTTCTTATTCGCTCGATGCGATGGGCGGCCTCCGCGCGCCAGGGCGCATCCGGTTGCCAGCCGCCGTATTTGTCGTTGTTGGTTTGATTGGGAAGGTCATCTATGGCCAGGCCAGGGCCGTAACTTAGCACGGTCAGGCCGCCGATCTCAACGGTTTGCGGCATCCAGGCCAGGTGCAGGCCTACCGTCAGGCCGCCCACCGGATACGCCTGGTTGGCATCGAAGGGAACGAGATACTGCGTCCACTCCGCGGTAGGATTGAAGGTGAGGTATACCTCTTTTTCATAGGTGGAGGAATTTTCCACAAACAGGCTCAGCTGGCCATTGCCCTGCTCCGCCCGCAACCATACGACAAGCAGGCAGGCGCTTCCGGAAGCCACCGGCTGCACATTTTGCAGGCCGTAGCCGGCATCCCACGGATTATCGCCGGCACTGTTCACCCTGATATGTACTTTCCGGGAAAAGGGCAGGCCTGTAGCCGGCTGGTTTTCGGCCAGCATGTCTCCGTACCAGTAATCGCCATTGAGGTTGGCCTGCTCGCTGTCGTTCAGCAGCCAGCTGCCGGCGGGCAGGTTGTACTGTTGCTGCAGTTCGGTTTGAAGCGCGCTGTGGTAGGCATCCTGCCCCGGCAGGAAGGTGCTTAGCAGGCAGGCCGTTAGGATAAAGAGGTATCGTTTCATGCGCGTTGCTTTTTTCGGCAAAATACTGGCCATTGAAGATAAGGAAAAAAGTGGGGTGCTGGTTATTTGTACCGGGTTGGTGGTTCGGGAGTATTTGTGGGAGGCTAAGCAAAAAAAAAGCCCTGCCGTAGATAACAGCAGGGCTACACATCAAAATCTTAGTGGAGACGGCGAGCAAATCGTTAAGAGTGATTACTCTCGCTGGCGGTACCAGCCCCCGGTTTCCCGGGATATCGGACTATATCATCATCTCCGTGGAGATGTCGGGCGCTGTGGGTTCACCGTAGTGTCCCTAGTCTCTGCACCTTCCGGAGACTTCCCTCCGGCTTGGCTCAGAATTACCTTATTCTAATCCCGATAGCTATCGGTAAGAACTTAGGCTCCTCTGAATTCACCCGATTTTGCACCACACGTCACCGTGTGGGCGACCCTCTGAGTCGAACTCGCGTCCAGTGAAAGCACCAATAAGCTTTCTACATGCTTAGCACCGCGTTGAGGTTTTCGAGCTTGGGGGAGGCTGCGGTACCCGCCTGTGTCCAAGCCTTAACTCCTGAATTTCGCGTAGCAGTCGGAGTGGGTTGCTACACTAGCCTAAAGGGTCGATGATATGCGGCACGCTGTATATTAGGCGTCAAGCGTACGGCACAAAGGCATTCTAAGACCTAGTCTTAGGCTGCCATGGCATACTGAGTATTGCCATGTGAAAAGGTTAATAGCCAGTTTTTAACGGAGATAAGCTATCGTACTCCGGCATGCTTACTTACCAGTTCACTTCCCTGTCGATTCCAGTACGTCCCCGTATTGAATTGGGAAAACTGATAGTTTTCAGCTTTCAAAGAACTTACATCTACAGTAACATCGAATACCGTACCAATAGTTCAATTCAACGGAAAACTTTCTTTCTGGCAGGCTTGGATGCCATATTGGCAGACATTCGAAGGCGGAAGTGGGAAGTGGGAAATCGGAAGTGGGTCCGCCGTCGCCTGGCGGCTATGGCGGATGAAAGAAGGGGGAAGTGGGCCCGCCGTCGTCTGCGGCTATGCGGATTACAGAAGTCGGAAGCAGGCTCTGAATCCTATCCAAAAAAAATTACCTTTGCAGCAGCCCGGCCGAAATTGCCTAATCATTGAACATTTAAAAGACCGCACACATGGAGGCAAAGATCACCGCCATTGGCACTTACGCCCCTGAGAAAGTAGTAGACAACCACTACTTCGAATCATTCCTGGACACTTCCGACGAGTGGATCCGCTCCCGCACCGGCATCGTGGAGCGGCACTACGCTGCCGAAGATGAATTCACCAGCCACCTAAGCATTGGTGCGGTGAAAAATTTAATGGATAATTACGACAAGGACATCTCCGATGTAGACTTCATCCTGGTGGCCACCGTGACGCACGACCAGATCATGCCCAGCATGGCCTGCCAGCTGCAATACCGCATGGACATGCCCAATGCCGCCGCCCTCGATATTTCCGCCGCCTGTGCCGGCTTCAGCTACGGCCTGGTACTGGCCAAAAGCCTGATCGAGTCAGGGGCTCACCGTAAGATCCTCGTGATTGGAGCGGAAACGCTTACCAAAGTGACCGACTTTACGGACCGCACCAGCTGCGTTCTCTTTGGAGACGGGGCCGGCGCTGTACTGGTAGAGGCTGCCGAAAAAGGCAATATCGGCGCCACTATTACGGGCGCCGACGGCAGCGGCGGGCAGGACCTTTACCTTTCGACCCGCGCTACCCAGGTGAATGGCATGGAGATCAAGGCCAACGACAAGATCGTGCAGAATGGCCGCAAGGTATTCCGCTGGGCCGTCAGCACCATGTCGGAGCAGTTCATGCTGCTACTGGAGAAGAACAAGATGTCCATCGACGAAATAGACTGGTTCGTGCCCCACAGCGCCAATATGCGCATCATCGAGGCCATCTGCAAGCAGGTAGGCTTCCCGGTGGAAAAGACCCTGGAGAGCCTCAGTAAATACGGCAATACCTCCTCCGCCTCTATCCCCCTCGCCCTGCATGAGGGCATCAGGGCCGGCAAGGTCAAAAAGGGAGATAAGATCATGATGCTGGGCTTTGGCGGCGGGCTTACCTATGCGGGAGCGGTAGTTGAGTGGTGATTCGCCTCGCCCGCCGAAGCCCACTGGGGCGAAGGAGGGTTGATTCTTGATTCTTGATTCTTGATTCTTGATTCTTGATTAAGGCTATCCTTATTTTTCTACTTTGTCAACTCAATCAACCCGCTGCCGTAACTATTCAGCATGGCCTGGAAAGTGCATTTTCTGCCTTTGTTTGCCCCGGCCCTAAAGCCTGCCTGTCCGGTAGGCAGGGGTGCAAAGGCAGAAAACGCACTGGCTCCCTTTAGGGATGGGGCAAAACAGGGCGTTTTCTGCCGATCTTTTCGATGATGCTGAATAGTTACCCGCTAACCTTTTTCATTTTACCTTCAAATTCCTCCCTGCGCCCCTTTTAAAGCTCCCAAACTTCTCTATTTTTGTGCCAGCCCGGACTGCTCCGAATCACGAACAGCCCTGACCAAACAAAAAACAGATTACCCATGAAAATAGGCCTCATCCGCGAGGGGAAGACACCTCCCGATTCCAGAGTACCGCTCATCCCTCAGCAATGCGCCAGGATCATTACCGATTTCCCCATTGACATCGTCGTGGAGCCTAGCCCCGGGCGCTGCTACCCGGACGAAAGCTACCAGCGCCTGGGCATCGAACTCACCAGTGAGCTTTCAGGCCGGGATGTTCTAATGGGTGTAAAGGAAGTACCCGTTGCTCAACTCATTCCCAATAAGACCTACTTCTTCTTTTCCCACACCATCAAGGAGCAGGCCCACAACCGGGATATGCTGCGCGCCATCCTGGAAAAGAACATCCGCCTGGTCGATTACGAAGTGCTGACCGACGATAAGGGGCGGCGCCTGATCGCTTTCGGGAAATTTGCCGGCATGGTGGGCGCACACAACGGGATCTATACCTACGGAGAGCGTACGGGCAGGTACCAACTCAAGCGTATGAAAGACTGCCTGGACTATGCGGAGGCCAAAATGGAGTATGAAAAACTACAGTTGCCTCCCATGAAGATCGTCCTTACGGGAACGGGACGGGTAGGCCGGGGCGCCGCCCTGGTGCTGCGGGACATGGGCATCCGGCAGGTGAGCCCCGAGGAATTCCTCAGCCAGGACTTTCCGGAGGCCGTTTTCACCATTCTGGCCTGCTGCCACTATGCCCAACGCAAGGACGGTAAAGCCTTCGACAAAAAGGATTTCTACAGGCATCCCGAGCGATACGAAAGCAGGTTCGCGCCCTACTACAAAGTGAGCGACGTGATGATCAACGGCATCTACTGGGACATCAGGGCACCGGCCTTCTTCAGCGCTGAAGAAATGCAACACGATGATTTTCAGATCGAAGTGATCGCCGACATCACCTGCGACATCGCCCCGGTATCTTCTATCCCTTCCACCCTGCGCCCCTCAAGCATTGAGAACCCGGTCTACGGCTATGACCCGGCGGCCCAGGAGGAAACAGCCCCTTATCAGCCCCATACTGTAGACATGATGGCCATCGACAACCTGCCCAGCGAATTGCCGCGCGACTCCTCCAAGGCATTCGGCAAACAGTTCATCGACCACGTCCTTCCGGAATTACTGAAAGAACATAGCGAAGTGATCGAACGGGCCACCGTGGCGGAAAATGGCCGGCTGGGGAAACATTTTGAGTATCTGGAGAGCTATGTCCGGGGAGAAACGTATAGTGAGTAGCGGGAGGCCTTGGGTAAATCGAAAATCAAAAATCGCGATTCAAGATTCAAAATTTGGACGGAGGTTTGAGTTTTGAATCTTGAGTTTTGAGTTTTGAGTTTTGAGTTTTGATTTGAGCGCGGGGCTTACCCTCACCCCTTCAAATACCTCTGCACATTCCGCCGTATCCGTTCTTCTATCCCTTCTGTCTCTGCCTTCTCAAAAGCTTTGCCGGTGATCCTTTCGTACAGCTCGATATAGCGTTCGGAGATCTGCTCCACGAAGGCATCGGGCATGAGGGGCATCAGCTGGTCTTCTTTGCCCTGGAAGCCGTGGGCCATCAGCCATTCTCGCACGAACTCCTTGCTGAGCTGTTTCTGGCGCTCGCCGCGGGCCTGCCGTTCGGCATAGCCGTCTTTATAAAAATAGCGGGAGCTGTCGGGCGTATGGATCTCGTCGATGAGGTAGATACTACCATCTTTTTTCCCGAATTCGTACTTGGTGTCCACCAGGATGAGGCCCTGAGCGGCGGCCATCTCAGTGCCGCGTTGAAACAACGCGCGGGTATATTTTTCCAGCTGAAGGTAATCTTCCCGGGAGACGATACCCTGTGCCAGGATCTCCTCCCGGCTGATGTCTTCATCGTGCCCTTCCTCGGCCTTGGTGGCCGGCGTGATGATGGGCTCCGGGAATTTGTCGTTCTCCTTCATGCCGTCGGGCACCGGCACGCCGCAGAGCACTCGTTTGCCGGCCTGGTATTCCCGCCAGGCGTGGCCCGCCAGGTAGCCGCGGATGACCATC
>CAYVVK010000187.1:0-10363 GCA_964454855.1 uncultured Phaeodactylibacter sp.
GATAAAGAGGAAAGTCAGCAGGTAATACACATAGGTGCTGCGAATGGAGTGGCCGGTATTGCGGGCAATGAGGTTGGTGTGGATACCCGCCAGGAGAATAAGCCAGGGCACCAGAGACATGTTCTCCACCGGGTCCCAGGCCCAGTAGCCACCGAAACTCAGAGCTTCATAAGCCCAGGCGCCGCCCATAAGGATGCCGGTGCCGAGGATGGCGCCGCTGAACAGCCCCCAGCGCAGTGCAGGCTTCAGCCAGTCGCGGTGGTCATTGGTCCACAAGCCTGCAATGGCATAGGCGAAAGGAATGGCGGTAGAAGCAAAGCCCAGGAACAAGGTAGGCGGGTGAATGGTCATCCAGTAGTTCTGCAGCAGCGGGTTGAGGCCCGAGCCGGTAAGCTGGGTGACGTAGTCCGCTTTGGCGAAAATGGGGGCGTCTACCACTTCCCGGAGCAGCATCAGCGGGTTGCTGCCGATGCGGGCGGGTTCATCTCCGAAGCCCACGTAGATGCCAAGCAGCATGGACCCGATGAACAATTGTATGGCGGATAAAACCGAAAGGGTAGGGGCTTCCCACTTTTTACCGGAAACCATCAGGATCATGCCCAGCACGATGTGCCAGAACATCCACAGCAGGAAGCTGCCTTCCTGGCCTTCCCAGAAGGCGGAAAAAATGTATTTGAAAGGGAGGTCTTCCGACACGTGCGCCTGCACGTACTGGTACTCGTAGTACTGGTTGATCATCAGGTAGAAGATCGTCCCGATGATGACGAAGACGCTCAGCCCGTGTACGACAAATGAAGTGCGGCCGATCTGCAGCCACTTGTCGTATTCCGTGCTGTCCCGGCGCTGGGTGGCGAAAAAGTATGCCACTGCCGCCAGAAGGCTTGCCACAAAGCCGGCCACGATGGCCAGCTGCCCGATCTCTCCCGGAACCAGGTGTTCTCCTACGTATTGTATTTCCTGCATGATGGTTTGCTCAACTTTCGAGAAGGCGGGAACCTCTCTGACTCCCCTCGCGAGGGGAGAACTACTCCCGCCTGCACTTGAAAAACTATAGATTCTAAGGCCTGCTTACTTAAGATAGATAGACAGAACAATTTAACCCATACCCATACGGGCCCGTACCGGGGCGGGTTTCGCTACGCTCAACAATTTAACAATTTAACAATCTGCCGGAACGCCCAAGCATAAAGCATTTCAGGCTATATTGTCGAAGCAGTATAAGCAAGCTAGAACTGTCCGCCTACTTACCCTGCTCTTCAGATTTGATGTATACCTCTTCTTCCTTGTATTTGGAAGGGCACTTCATCAGCATGTCGGTGGCGACGAACTCATCACCCTTCATCTGGCCGGTCAGTACGATCTGCTCCGACAATTCAAAATCCTGTGGTTTCGCGGACAGCAGAACCACTTTTCGCTCTTCCCCTTCCGTATCGCGGATGTAAAAGCTGAAGTAGTTGGGGTCTTCGGCGGGCTCGTAGTGCATCTCCTTATCTTTGGCCAGTTGCCCGGCGATCTTCACCCGCTCCCCGGCCTGCTCGGCCTGCTCGAAGGTAGCGTAGGTGCTCATGTCATCCGCAGCGGTGGTCAGCAGGGCGATGGCCACGCCGACCATGATGATCGCGATGATATATATCTTTTTCATTAGCCTGGTGTTTTTTTGTCAATTGTTTGCTATAGCTAAGTCATTATAGAATACAAATTTACGGATTGTTTGTTCCTTATGCGAATGGGGCTACGGTCAAAAAGGTGTCATCTTGCTCTTTGTTTAAATAATTCCCTAAATTTGGGCGCTATGAACGACAACGAGATCGTCCGCCTCAGTAATGCCGCCATTTACCAGGGAGAAGTGCTGGTCCTAAGCGGGGTCAACCTGCAGCTCACCAAAGGGGAGTTCGTCTACCTCATCGGCAAGACCGGCAGCGGGAAATCCAGCCTGCTGAAAACCCTGTACGGCGCTCTTCCTCTTACCGAGGGCAAAGGCACAGTGGCCGGCTTTAACCTGAAAGAACTCAACCGCCGGACGATACCCCACCTGCGCCGCAAACTGGGCATCGTCTTCCAGGATTTCAACCTGCTGTCTGACCGCAATGTGGAAGAAAACCTGCGTTTCGTGCTCGACGCCACCAACTGGAAAGACGAGGCCAAAAAAGTGGCCCGTATGAAGGAAGTCCTGGAGCAGGTAGGCCTCAGCGGCCAGGAGCGCAAGATGCCCCACCAGATGTCGGGTGGCGAGCAACAACGGGTGGTCATCGCCCGCGCCCTGCTGAACCGCCCCGAGCTCATCATTGCGGATGAACCTACCGGCAATCTCGACCCGGAGACCTCCGACGACATCCTGCTGCTGCTCCGCCAGCTGGCCCACCAGAACAATACGGCCGTCATCTTCGCTACCCACGATTACCGCATCCTGGAGAATTTTCCCGCCCGCATCGTTCGTTGCCTGGGAGGAAAAGTGATGGAGGATGAGGAGTTTGAGGTGTAGGCCCGAAATCCCGTCACGGCCGGGCCCTAAAGCCTGTGCATGCAGCCAGCGCTCCGCAAGCCAGGGCGAAGGCCAGAAGCCCCGCCAGGCTCAACCACAGCTTTCCGCTGCTTCCATATTCCGGAGCAAAGGCAAAATCGGGCAGCCGCTCGATCTCCGCTTTGTTCATCCATTCATCTTTAAAGATCTTGGGTTCAAAAATATCCCACCACTGCCGGCGGGCCAGGTCGGCACGGGCCTGGAAAGCCAGGAAATCGCCCAGGGTATTGCCCGCCAGTTGGCTGAAGGCAGACTGCAGCAGGAGCGCCGGAGAATAGAATTTGCGTTGGTAGACATAGGCCTGCTGGCGGGCCGACTGTTCGCGGTAGGCCAGCGCCGCAGGCCGGGCCGCGGCTTCCACCATTTTGTGTTTCAGGGCATTTTTGTACACATAGCTGGCCATGCTGGGCTTGTCATCCTCTGGCGCCAGTTCCGGGTGGTCGTAGTAGTAAGCATCCAGCAGGCGGCTGGCGTCGTTGTCGATCTCCCGGGTGGCGCTGCGGATGTCGTTCACCAACTGTATTCGGGAGGGTACACTATGCCGGTAGTCCGCTCGTATACTCAGGGCAGTGGGGATGGCGAGTACGAAAAGCAACCAGCCGCCGAATAAGAGGCTGAGGTTGAACAGGGAACTCAGGCGGAGGAGGTTGGCCAGCAGCGCCAGGAAAAACCAGAATAGTAAATAGGCGCTGATTGCCCCCAACAGGAGCGCCAGCTGGCCGGCCTGCTTCAGGATGTCCAGGCCCATGAGGCCCATAGCCAAAAGGCTTAGCGTCAGCACGGGAATGGTGAGCAAAAGGTAACGGGCGATAGTTTTTGCCCAGAGCATGCTCATTACCGATGCGGGCTGAGCCATCAGCAGCGGCAGGGTGCCCATCTCCTCCTCCTCCGACAACAGGTTATAAGTGTACAAGATAGCCAGAAGCGGCAGTAGCCAAACCAGTACGAAGGCCAGGTCGAAGGTGCCGATCGCCAGGTTGAGCGGGTTGTCGAGATGCCCGCCTTCGCTGAGTATCGTAAAGTCTTCATCCCGCAGAGAAATGCTGTAGGCCGACGGGAAGAGGCGGCTTTCCCCTTCAGCGATCATGGCCAGGGGAGCCGGGGCCTTAAAAATGTACCTCCTGGCGCCCCGGCCGCCTACCTCGTAGGGCGTAAGGGGGCCGTCGTAGCTGGCCAGCAGGCTGCGCTCGTTCTGTATCTCTTCTGCCCGCAGCCGGGCCTGCTCTTGCTTGATGCTTTCCTGGTGTGCCCGGCCGTTGTGCAGGCCGTAGAGCATGAGGCCGAAAAAACAGAGCAGGGCAATGGGCACGGCCTTGTTGTTTTGGAGCTTCTTCCATTCCAGTTGAAAATATAAAGTCATTAATCTCATGGTTACCATTTTTGGGGTGTAGAGAAAAACAGGGCGCCGGCTGTCAGGCCGAACCAAAGGAGCAAGGCCAGTAGATTGGGCCAGTAATGCTCCAGGGTGAAGGCTAGCCCGGGAGGGCGATAGCTGAATTCCGGAAGGTTTTTCCAGAACGAGCGTTCCCGTACAAAGCGCTGTGCCCGTACGGGCCCGGAGCGGATGAGGTCTTCGTTGAGGGCCTTAATAAAGGCCTTGCGGTACTGGTCGGCTTTTTCTTCAAAATCCATCGCCGAATGCAGGCCGGTTTTACAGAGCCCCATCGACAACTGCCGGGCGGGGAGGAATGGCGAGAACAACCCCATCCACTGTATGAAGTCGGTTTGTTGGCGATGGCGCTCCTCCAGGGCGCGGTGGTGCCGGTCGAAGATCCGGTCATTGCGTTCTTCGGCGGCCTGCAGGATCAGCCCGTTGAAGTTGACCGGCAGGGCCTCGATGCTGTCTACCCCGTAGGTCTCCAGGGTTTTCCTGGTGAAAGCCACGGTTTGGGGGTTATTGGGGTCATGCCGCTTGATACCCTGTTCGGCAATGGCTTCCTCGATCGCGGCATCGAAGGCCGTAGCAGGCGGCGAAGGGTAGAAAGCTTCACTCAGGCTGCTGCCCAGGCGGGGCACCACCCAAACGCTAAGCAGCCAGAAACCCAGCATGGCCAGGGTAGAGGCAGCGGTACTGCCCGTGCGGGCAGAGATGGCGATGCCCGCCTGTATAAAAATGCCGATGTACAGCAGGTATACCATCAGCAGTAAAGCCCAAACGCCGGGCTCGCCACCGATGGCGCCCTCAAAGCGGCCGAGCAGTACGGCCATGGCCAAAAAGGAGGGAAGGATCAGCACCAGCGCCACCAGCCAGCGGGCCAGGGCTTTGCCCAGCAGCAGCTGCCGCCAGGAAACGCCCTGGCTGAGTACAAAGTGCAGGGTGCGCCCCTCCCGCTCTGCGGAGACGGCGCCGGCGCAGAGCCACACCATCAGCAGCGGCAGTAGGCAGAGCAGCACAAAAGAGGGGGTCAGCTCTCCCCACTTGGCCAGCATGGGGGCGTCCTCCACGGGCTTAAAGTGAGGGTGGTTGCGTTTATGGGCCTCAACAAATACGGTGGAACCCACATATTTTTCAATGCCATGGTCCCAGAAGGACAGGGCCGATTTGGGCTTGAATAGATAAACCCCGTAATGAGCAGCGCTGTGCTGGTTCTTGTCGCCCTGCGTTTCCCAGTGCTGGCGGGCGGCCTCGTTGGCCGTTTCGACCCGGCTGTCGAGCAGCCGGTTGTAGGAATAACTGACGGCCAGCGACAGGCCCATCAATACCAACAGGCAGAGGGCGGCGGCCTGCAGCAGGCGCGCCCGCAGGATCTGTTGCAGTTCTTTCTTGACAATAGCGTATAGCATAGTGGATTATTGGTTCATGTGATTGAGATAAATGGATTCCAGGGGAGCATGGGCGATTTCCTCCCGGTTGAGAAACTGTACGATGCTTCCTCTTCGCATGATGCCGATGTGGGTGGCCGTTTCTCTGGCCCGGAAAAGGTCGTGGGTGGCCATCAGGACCGCCACCCCGCGCTCGCTCATCTGTTGGAGCAGGCAGGCAAATTCGTTGCTGGCCTGGGGGTCCAGGCCCGAGGTCGGCTCGTCGAGCAACAGGATGCGAGCATCCTTGGCCAGGGTGAGGGCAATGCCCACTTTCTGTCGCATCCCCTTGGAGTAGGTACTCACCCTGCGGTCAATGAAAGCCTCCGGAATACCCGCCTCCAGCAGCAGTTGCCGCAGCCGCTTCTCGCTGTACCGCTTTCCGGAAAGGCGGCAGAAAAAACCGAGGTTTTCCAGGCCACTAAGGGTGGGGTACAGCATGAAGTTCTCAGGGATGTAGCTGACGTATTGTTTGGTTTCCACCGGCTTCTCGCTGACGTCCATGCCGCTGATCAGGGCCCGGCCGCTGCTGGGCGCAATGAAGTTGAGCAGCAGGCCGATGGTGGTGGATTTACCGGCGCCGTTGGCGCCCAACAGGCAGAAGATCTCGCCCGGGCGAACGGACAGGTTCAGCTCGTCGAGCGCCAGGAAATCCCCGTATCGTTTGGAAAGGTTTATGGCTTCTATCATGATTTTTCTTTTTAATGATTTATTGATTCCCGGCGAAGGAATAAGCAATGCCGAGGTTGATGGCGCGCAGTTCCCCCACCCGGTACTGTAGGCCGGAGCCTCGCTTGCGGGTGTACACGGAATACAGTTTATCGCCGGCATTCATCACATTGCACCACAGTTCGATATTGTTCCACTCGTAAGCCGCGCGCACATTGAAAATGTCATAGCCTTTATAGGTGCCCGTATTGGCCTCATCTACGAAATATTCTCCGACGTGCACCCATTCGGCGCCGATGCGGAAGCCCGGCAGGTAAGCGGGGCGGTAGGTGAGCTGCGAGTTGGCCAGCCACTGCGGGGCGTAGGGCATGCGGTTGCCGTTCAGCTCATTGCCGGAGTCAATGTATTCGATGAACTCATGCCGGGAATTGCTGCCGCCGAAGCGGAAGGACCATTCCGGAGAAGGTTCGATGTTCAGGGCGTATTCCAGCCCGATGTGGCGGGTCTGGCCGGCATTGCGTTTTTCGCGAGTGCCGTCCGGCAGGTTGACATTGATGATCTCGTCTTTCCCATCGAGGCGGTAGAGGTTCACTTCCAGGGAAGCCTTGTTCCCCAGTTTCCACCAGCCGCCCAGCTCGTAGTTGGTGAAAGCGGCCTGCTGCAGGGCCGGTACTTTCACGCCGCGGTACAGGTCGCTCACCTGCGGCGGCAGGAAGCCGATGCTGTAATTGGCGTACAGGCCGAGGTTCGGGTGTAGTTTGTAGATGAGCCCGAATTTGGGCGCCAGGTTGCGGAAGCGGTTGCGGCTGTCGGGCGCTCCGGAGAAGGCCGTAGAATCGAGGAAGTTGTCGTAGTCGTAGATGATATTGTCGTAGCGGGCGCCGAGGCTGGCCTGCAGCCTGGGCAGAGGCTCGAAAGTGTACTGCAGATAGGCGGCGGTATTGTACAGGCCTGCTTGTGCGTTGGCCAGCAAGGAGTCCGGATTAGTAAAGCCGGTGTAGTCGCCATTTTCATTGCGGGTAACGTCGATGTAGTTGCGGACGATGCCGGTAGGGCTGTAATCAAAAGACAGGCCGCCTACGAGGCTGCTGTTCAGGAAGTTGAAGTTCGCCTTATGGCGCAGTATGGTACCGTAGCTGGTGAAGGCCAGCCTGGAGATCTCGCTGCTTCCGCGCAGGGGGTTTTCCGGGTCGTTTCGGATGGTGTGGGTGGCATTCTGGTCGACGTAGTTGTCGCGAAAAAAGAAAGTGAGGTTGGTCCGCTGCTCGTCGGCCCACTGGTGTTCCACGGAGGTATGAGCGCGCAGGGCATACACGTCGCGCCCGGCAAATTCGTACTGGCTGGGGAAGATGCGGTTGAAGAAGTCCGCGCTATCCGTTCCCACGGTGGCATCCGTAAAGTAGTCGATCAGTGTCAGGCCGGCCTTTAGCTGGGTTTTGTTGCTCAGTGCGTACCGGCTTCCCAGGCGGAAGGAGTACTTGTCGTAGTCGCTGTTGTCGCGAAAGCCGTTTCGCCGGCCGGCATAGTCGGCGCTGGCGTACAGGCCCAGCTTGCCGAAGGTGTTGGACACTTCCAGGCTGGCCCGGCGGAAACCGATGGAATTGCCCTGCAGGGCAACGCGCGCTTGCGGATTCAGCGTAGGGCTGTTGCTGATGAAGTTGATCGCTCCGCCTACCGCTTCGCTGCCGTACAGCGAGGAGGCCGGCCCGCGGATGAGCTCGATGCGCTGCATGCTGTTGTGGTTGATCTCGATCAGGGCATTGTGGTTGAAAGCGCCGGTGGGGCGGATGGGAATGCCGTCTTCCAGGTACAGAAAAACGCCATTGGTGGCAATGGGTTGCCGGATGGCCATAGCGTGCTGTTCATTGCCCAGGTCGATCATATTGACGCCGGGCACCCGGTTGAGGAGCTGGTCCAGGCTGGTAGCGTGTGCCTCTTTGATCTCTGCAGGCTGAATGGTAGAAATGGCAATGGGCACGTCCGAGCGCAGTTCTCGCTCCCGGCTGGCGGTTACCACCACCTGCTCTACGGTGAGGGCTGCGGGCTGAAGAGTGGCTGTAATACGTTCCTTCCCGGCGGGAACCGCTATTTTTTTAGGCTGATAACCGATGTAGGAAAGAGAGAGGCTGTCGATGGGGCCGGAGCCCTCCAGGCGAAACTGGCCCAGGGCATTGGTCGTGGTGCCCAGCGTCGTGCCCGGCACGGCAACGGTGGCGGCTACCAGCGGTTGGCCGGTAGACTGGTCCACCAGGGTGCCGCTCACGCTTTGTTGGGCGGAAAGCGAAGTGAGTGCTGATAAGAAGAAGAATATCATGGCTTTAATAAGCTTCATGGCTGTTGAAATTTTGAAGATTTGGAAAATAAGAGCCTGCTCCACCCGGTACAGTGTCGGGCGGATGGGCAGTAGCCTGGCTATTGCATGGCGGAAATTGAGTTGGTGAAACCGGGCTTCAGCAGGCAGCAGAGCCATACGCAGAGGAACGGATACCCTTGCTGAGGTACGGGCTTACCGGGCAGGCCAGCGGAACAGCGGGCGCTGCACAGTAAAGACATTATGAACTACCAAAAACCCGGTATGTCATCAGGCCAGTGGCCGGGGAGGGGGGCTGGGAATGTTTAAGTAGGCCCATTCAAGAGCCATTTGAAAAGCAGAGAGCCAGGAGCGAGGGCCCTGAATATCGAGAAGTAAGGGCTGGGGTTCGAGGATGCCATGGAGCACATTCAGCAACAAGCTGATGATAGCGTGATCGGGCCCGGGCGAGACGGGTTCGTCCTGGCTGAGTAGCAGATGTATGGTCTCGTGATGCTCATGGCCGCCGGCATGCGGGTGAAGGTGCTGCTCATAGGCCCCTTCTGCGAGGTAGTGGCCGGCGGTATGCATCGCTTTTCCCACGGCCGGCCCGAAGGTGTAGTACCCGTAGGTGAGCAACAATAGGTATAGGATCAGGCGATGCATGTTTATTATTTCTTTTTCACCTCTACCTACGGGTTCCGGCCGCCCTGCGGATTAAAAAATTCGGTTTTTTATTTTTACTGCAGGCCTCCCACCGCCCGGGCTCAGGGCATGAGGGAAAAACAAGCTTTCTGTCCACTCAGCGCCCCAACTGCTCCAATGCCCCTTCCACCTCCCGAACCGGCAACTTACACACATTACTCCGGCAAACATAAATATACGTTTCCCCTTCCTGCAGCTTCCCCTTCAGCAGCTCCAGTTCGCCTTCCGAAGGGCCGCCCAGCAGCACCGCGTCCGGCAAATAGTGTCCCAGCAGGGCATCGCGTTTGGCAGCGTAATCCGGGCCGACGATGGCGACCTCGTAGTACGGAAAGGCAAGTTTGGCATACAGGCTGCACCAGTTGCCGTAGAAATTGGGTTGCCGCGTGTCGGTGATCTCCGGGGCCATGGCCTGCATCATGGCCTTTGCCCGTTCGAGGTAGGTTTTGTGGTACAGCAGCGTGCCCAGGCGGTGCAAAGCGTGGGCCAGCGCGGAATTGGAAGAAGGGATGACGTTGTCCTCCAGTTCCATGCGGCGGGCGATGAGCGCAGGGCTTTGATCGGAGGTATAGTAGAAGAGGGGCGAATCTTCGGCCTGAAAATGAGAGAATGTATATTCCACCAGTTTTTCCGCCTGCTCCAGGTACCTCATGTCGAAAGTCACTTCGTACAGGGAAACAAGCGCCTGAACGGTGAAGGCATAATCATCCAGAAAGCCGGTGATGGTCGATGTTCCGTCCTTGTAATTGCGGTTTAGCCGGCCGCCGGCCTGCAGCATGTTGGCAAGCAAAAAGTCCAGGCTTCGGACGGCCTTATTGAGGTAGGCTTCCTCCCTAAAGGCGCGGTAAGCGTCCAGGTAACCCTGAATCATCAGGGCATTCCAGCTGCAGAGCTGCTTGTCGTCCAGGCCCGGCCGGGTGCGCCGGGCGCGGGCGGCGAACAGCTTCTGCCTGGCCTTCTGCAGAACTTCTGTTAGTTCATCCGGGCTTATTTTATACTCCTCCAGGATTTTCTGCTCATTTTCTTTTTGATACAAAATATTGCGATCTTCCCAGTTGCCTCCGGCCTCCACTTGATAATAGGCGGAAAATATTTCACTCATGCGCTCATCGTTCAGGAGGGAATCGATCTCCGGCTTTTGCCAGGTGTAGAATTTACCTTCTTCGCCCTCGCTGTCGGCATCCAGGGAAGAGTAGAAGCCACCTTCGGGCGACGTCATTTCCCGCTGGATAAAATCCAGTGTTTGCCCCACCCTGTCGCGGTACAGCGGCTTGCCCGTGGCCATAAAGGCCTTGCTGTAGAGGCTCACGAGCTGGGCGTTGTCATAGAGCATTTTTTCAAAATGGGGCACTTTCCATTCCGCATCGGTGGAGTAGCGG
>CAYVVK010000188.1:0-10360 GCA_964454855.1 uncultured Phaeodactylibacter sp.
CAACCCGGTGCATCGCCTGGCCCCGGCGCTCGCCGCGCTCTGTGCCGAGACCTGGGACAGCGGCAGCGAGCACTTCCCGCCGACCAGCTTCCAGATCTCAAACATCACCGCCGGCACCGGCGCCGACAACGTGATCCCGGACGCCGCGACGCTGCTGTTCAACCTGCGCTTCTCCACGGCACTGACGCCAGCGGTGATCCAGGCGCGCATCCATGACCTGCTGGCGCACCATGGCCTGGTCGCCAACACGCACTATGAGCTCGACTGGCGCCTGTTCAACTACCTGGCCGAGCAGTTCGGGCACGTCAGCTGGGAAAGGGTGGTTTCCGGTATGGGCATCACCAACATCTTCCGGTTCCTCCGGGATGTAGAACAGATGGAAATGCCGGATACGCTGGAGCATATCGAAGCGCCGGCCATCAGCCGGGCGGCGGCGGCAGGCAGCCCCATCAGCCGCGAGGCCATCCGCCTCTTTTTCCAATACCTGGCGGAAGAAGCGGCCAACATGGTCATGAAGTTCAAGGCCACCGGCGGCATCTACATCGGCGGGGGCATCGTTCCGCAGGTCTGGAATGAAGAATACTACGATGTGTTCAATGAGCACTTTTTCGTGGTGGGGCGCCTGGCCTCCCTGGTGAAGGCGGCGCCGGTGAACCTGATCCTGAACCCGAAGACGGCCCTGATGGGGGCGGGATGGTATGGGGCGTATGGGTAAGGTAAAAGGTAAAAGGTAAAAGGTAAAAGGTAAAAGGTAAAAGGAAAAAGGAAAAAGAGCGGAATATGGAAACATCCGAAAGAACACCCGAAGCATTGGTCGGCGCCTTCTTCAGCCGCGTCTGGAGCCCGCCTAACGAAATTGAGGCCATCGATGAACTCATGACGGAAGATTACGAGATCACCACTGCCGGCAAGCTGATCCGGGGGCGGGACAATTTCAAGGCCTGGGTGAAGGATTTCCACAGCATACTGCTGGAGCCCACCAACGAGAGCCTGGATGTTTTCTCCGATGCGGCCGGCAAAAAGGTAGTCTCCCGCTGGACTTGCTCCGGGTTCAATAATGGCATTATGGGCACGGAGCCCACACGCGAACGCATTTCCTTCACCGGCATCGCCATCTGGCACATCCGCGACGGGCGGCTCGCCGCCTGCTGGGTGGAAAGGAGCGCGCTGGAATTGTATCAGTCGCTGACGGGTAGAGGCTGAGGCCTTGGGCTGAAAGGGCCAGCCTGGATGCGGCGGCAGAGGCCGGAGATCACTCCCGCGCCAAAAACTCCCTCAGCTCCCGGTGGTAAAAGACATAACCGCCCCATCCGCTACTTTTTCGAGATAGGCGGCGCTGATCTTTCGTGCCAGTTCGCTTGGGGTGTTTGTCATGCAGGGCTGTTTTCTGGCTACCGATATGGAACCCCTAACGGGGCTGCTGGCCGATCTGTCGTAGAGCAGCCCTGCGAGGTTCTTATCACAAAAAGGGGCTCCGCCCGGAGCCCCCCACACAACTTCAAACCTTCTGAATCAAAAGCCTGAAGCAGCGTGTGTATTGCTGGGTTTTACTGAATGTCCAGGTTGTAGATGACCCCCAGCCCGGCGACGAACTGTTCAAAATCGCCGATGATGTACTTGGCCTCGAAGAAGGCGCTGAGCTGCTCGGCAAAGCGGAACTGCGCACCGGCGCCCAGGTTGAAAGCGGTGCCATCGGTCGTATCTTTTATCCGGAGGTTGTCAATTCTTGACCGGTGGATATTGCCGGTACGGGTCAGGTTGAGGCCCGCCAGGCCATAGGCGCTGACCTCTTCCTGCCGATAGAAGTGTACCTGTCCATTGAAGTTGATGGTGCGGGCGCGATAATCTTTTTCACCGATGAGGTAGTGGTTGTAATCGGCCATGACGGTGATGAGCGGAGACAATGCGTAGCCGGCCCGGGCGTGCAGGGCGGGCTTATCGGGGCCAGAGCCGTAGGTGAAGCCGGCGCCCAGCTTCACTTGTGCGAATAATCCGGTGCTCAATCCAATCAGGGTGATCGTCAGGAGAAGGTGCTTGATGGTAGTCATTTTTTCAGGATTTTGATGTTTGAAAATTGAAGTTGTTGACTGAATACATCGGCAAATTAGCCGGATCGGGAGGCAATTGAAAATTGAAATTTGTAACTTGTAAAGTAGCTGAAGCAACTAAATGAGGTTTCTGTAAATACGTAATCATTTGAAGACCATAGATTTATTTCAGGTGCTCACGGATGAGGAAAAAGAAAAATTCGCTTTTGTGTTGAATGAGGGAGGCAAAACGGAGCTTGAAGGGCTGTGGAAATACCTCTGCCAGGAAGATTTTACCGAAAAAGAGGCCGATAAAAGCGAGCTGTACCTTCATTTGACGGGCCGCCCCTTTCGGCCATCAGACGATCAATATTTGCGCACCCGCCTCAGCCAGCTCAACAAGATGATCGAGCAGTTTCTGGCCAGAGAATATGCCGGGCCGGTGTTGGAAGAAGCCGGCCTCGGCGATGAGGACGTCCTGCTGCGCCTCTTTTTGCGAAGGCGGCAGTATGCGCTGTTCGAAAAAAGCTGGAAACGGCTGCTCAACCGGGCGGAGAAGCAGCAGCGCCACGATCAGCTGGTACAGCTCTACCAACTCTATTTTGAATACGTGCGCTATCACCTGGGCATCGGGCTGGATAAGCTCGGGGAAGTCAAAAGCCTGCTGCAACAGGCCGTCCGGCAAAACCTACTTCACTTTCTGGAAACGCACGGGAAACTGGCCTGCTCCATGGCCTATATCGACCGCATTCTACACGTAGCGGATGAGGAACTGGAATCTAACGCGCTTGTGCCCATTCCGGAACCCGGAAAAGCAGGCAGCTGGCCACCGCATATCCGCTTCCTCTTTGAGTGGGGAGAGAGTTATTACCTGAGAGGTGAGGAAAAAATAATCCACCTGAAAGGCATTCTCGAATGGCGGGAAAAAGCCCTGCGGTTTCCTGTTGAGGAAAAGCAACAGCACGCCATCATCCTGGCCACCATCGCGCTGGAATATTTCTTCCTGGAAGATTACAAACAGGCGGATGAATACTACCAGAAAGTCTTCCAGCTCACCGGCAAAGACCCCGAGCCTTACTTTCTCGACATCCTGTACAACTACTTTTCCAACCTGCTGGCCATTGAACGCTATCGGCAGGCGGTGGACTATTATCACGAGTACGAAAAAGCCATTCTCAACAGCCGGCGCCATGCTTTCCGCTTCCAGTTCCTGGCGGCTCTGGCGCATCTGTTCCTGGATGATACCAGTAAGGCCTTCGAAGTGATGAGCCAGGAGATCTACCAGCTGCCGGAGTACGAATCCGTTTACGGCCGCATCATATTTGCTTTTATTTACTATCAGTGGCACGAACACGAGCAGGCCGAGCGCGAGCTGAACAACCTGCTGCAGAAGATTCGCTACAAGGCCCCTCCCTTTCCCGATATTGAGCTGACGACGCGCCTGTTCCTCAAATTCCTCCGAATGATTGACAAGCCCCTGGGGCGCCGCGAACGACAGGCCCGCCGGCAGCAGCTGCTGGAAGAAGCCGATGAGGCCATAGGGCCGGCCCACAATGTATTCTTACTGAAGTGCCTGAGGCGCGAGATCGCCCGCCATTAACAGCCCGTTAAATTATCCCTGTTTCCGTTAAACGGGCGTTAAAGTGCTGGCGTTTTATACTTGCAGGGAGTAAATTTGAACCATCATTGAAACCTCACCCTGACAAAGGTTGTCAAAGAATCAAATAAAGCACAAGATCATGAAAAAGCAGGCGCTCACACTCGTTTTTACCCTTAGTTTCTTCGGTTTCGCTCTGGCGCAGGCCAGCGATCAGAACCCTCGCGCTCAGAAAGCCTATCAGGAGTATGCCGAGCAGGCAGACAGCACCCACGCCGCCAGCCTGGGCGCCACCATCGACAAAACCTACGAAGCCTACGATCCCATACTCATCAAGAAGCAGCGCCGGGAGGACCGCCGCGAATTCCGCCGCCAGCTGAGGCTGGAGCGCGCCCGTAACCGCAATGTATTTATCGATCCCTATTACAACAATCCATACTGGTGGTAACACCCCTACGAAACGAATTAAAAACCAATCCTCATGAAAACGATCATCCCTCTTCTCTTTTTCGCGCTCTTAATCGGTACCGCCTGCAACCGCCAGGTTCAACGCATGGACACCGACACCACCGTTGACCTCAGCGGCCGCTGGAACGATACCGACGCCCGCCTGACCGCCGCCGAGCTGGTCACCGAGATCATGGGCCGGCCCTGGCTGGAACGCCACATGAGCAAAACCGGCGACCGCCCTGTAGTCATCGTGGGTATGGTGGAAAATAAATCACATGAACACATCGAAGCCGAAGTCTTCACCAAAGAGCTGGAAAAGGCCTTCATTCAGAGTGGCCGGGTGCGCCTGGTGCAGGGCGGTGAAAAACGCGAACAGATCCGCCGCGAGCGGGCCGGCCAGCAGAACAACGCCTCCGTATCTACTATGAAAGACTGGGGTATGGAGGTCGGCGCTGACTACATGCTGCAGGGCTCCATCAACTCCATTATGGATGCTTACAAGCGGGAAAAGGTCATCTACTATCAGATCGATATGACGCTCACCGACATCGAGACCAACGAAGTGGTCTGGATCGGTGACAAGAAGATCAAAAAGATGGTGAAAAACTAGTGCGACTAGGCCGAATTAGCCAATCAGAACACGACACGCTAAACGCCTGTTTTCAGGGCTCTAAACTGCTCCGTCAACTCGTTCTGCTGGCATTGGAATACCCTGCTGGCCGTTTTTCCTGACCCTAAGCCCCGACACTTATGAAATACACAGAAGTGCTGTACGGCCTTGCTCTGTTGTGCTTGCTAAGTTCCTGTGCTTCTTTCGAACAATACCGTTTTCAGTACAACAACATGCTGGAGCAGGCGGAGCTCGAAAGCGCCGCCCGCCTCATCGAGAAAAAGGCTTTTTACAAAAAAGACCGCAATAAAATACTCTACTACCTGGAACTGGGCGCCCTGGCCCGCATGCAGGGCCGGCTGGAGGAGAGCAATGAATACCTCAACCAGGCGGATCACCTCATCGAGGACCGCCACGCTTCCCTCGGCGCACAGGGGCTGGCCATGCTCAGCAACCCCCGCGTACTGCCCTACCGCACCGAATACTTCGAGAACATCGCCGTGCACTACCTCAAAAGCCTGAATTACCTGCGGCTCAATAAGGTTTCTGCCGCCCGGGTGGAAGCCCGCCGCACCAACATCCGCCTGCAGGAACTCAACGATGCCGTACCCGAAAAACCCCTGAAATACAATGATGACGTGCTCGGCCACATCACCATGGGCCTGAGCTACGAGATGAACGGCGAATGGAACGACGCCTTCATCGCTTACCGCAACGCCGCTGAACTGTTCATCGAAGATGGAACCGTCCGTCCCTATATGGGCGTGCAGATGCCCGAACAGCTGAAATGCGACCTGGTGCGCATGGCAGAGCAGATTGGCTTTGCCAACGAGGCTACTTATTATTCCCGGCTCCTGCAGCCCGAATGCGGTGAGGATACCGGCCCGGGCGGCTCGCTCGTCCTCTTCTGGGAAAACGGCCAGGTGCCCATCAAGGAGGAAGTAATGCTGGGCTTTGGTATCCTGCGCCATGACAACCGCTCTGAGCTGAGCTTCGTCAATGAACAAATGGGCCTGGAATATCATATCGGCTCGGAAGCCTACCACCAGTACAATGGTTTCGAAGGGATCAACAACATCCGCCTGGCCCTGCCTGCCTTCCGGGAAAGATCCTATCCGTTACGGTCGGCCCGGGTGGAATTTCCCGGCGGCAGCCGCCCCCTCGAAATGGCCGAAAACCTCAATGCTGTGGCGGAACAATCCCTGCGCGACCGCTTCCAGCGCGAGCTGGCCAATGCCCTGATCCGCCTGGCCGCCAAGGAGGCTATGGAAGCCTCCCTGCGGTCGATCAAAACCAAAAAGAAGGACGACGATAGCGAGGGCGAAGAGAAGAAAAAGAAAGAAGACAAAGAAGACGAATACTCCGATACCGCAGGAGAGGTGCTGGGCGGCGCCATGGACATCATCAACGCCATTACCGAAAGGGCAGACATCCGCTCCTGGCAGTCGCTGCCGGCGGAGATCCACTACCAGCGCATCCCGCTGAAAGAGGGAGCGAACGAAATAAAGATTACCTTCTACGGGCAGGGCGGCCAACGCTTAGAAGAGCACAGCCTCTACTTCCGGGGCCAGGGCGGCCTGCTCGTCTACAATCTGATCACACCCGATGCACAGGTCATTCAACAAACCGCAAAAACAGTAATACCATGAGAACAATACTGCTCCTCCTCTTTATGGCCCTTGGCGCCGTCACGGCCTTCGGCCAGGACAAAATGGACGTCGTCTACCTCAAAGACGGCCGCGCCATCAAAGGGTCCATCATCAAACCCCTGGATGCCGATGGGGTACAGATCATGACCACCGAAAGCGATGTGTATACCTTCTCCGCCGATGAAGTGCTGCGCGTGGCGCGGGAAGAGATCCAGCACGACAACATCAGAAAAAAAGTATTCGTACAAGATGGCAAAGGCTTCACCAATATCACCAGCCTGGCCTACGGCCTGGGCATCGGCGATGTGGGCAATGAAAGAGGTGTGGACAATGATGGCCGCTTCTTTGCCTTGCATACGGTCAACGGCTATCACCTGAACCGAAACTTCAGCCTTGGGGCAGGGGTAGGCATCGAAAGTTATGAAGACTTCGAACTGGTGCCGCTCTATGCCGACCTCCGCGTGTACCCCGCGCTTACCGAATGGGCGCCCTTCTTCTACGGCAACCTGGGCTACGGCCTGGGCTTCCTGGAAAACGGCGTCAACGGCGGCATGATGGCAGCGCTGGGTGGAGGCATACAACGCTCCGTCAACCCCAACCTGGCCTTCATCGCTTCGGTAGGATACCGCTTTCAGGAAAATACCATCAATGCGATAAACCAGGATGTCCATTTCCTGCAGTTGAGTGTGGGGGTTAAGTTTTAGGCCACCGCCTACAAGTTCAGGTATAGTGCACGGCCAATTACCCCGCTGTAAAATGTACATCCTGCCCATCACGCCTACCCTGGCGCGCTGGGAAGCCTGGCCGGAGGTGAAAAAAGCGAATAAGCTGCTCCGGGAAATGGCGGAAAGCAGAGCTTATGCCACCTATATCGATGGCAAAGGCGGATTTTTAAACCAGGACGGCGGGCCCATCTGGAAGTATTATAAATGGGATGGTACCCACCTCAATCGCGAGGGATATCGGATATGGAGTGAGTGGCTGAAGAGATATCTCACGTAAACCAAAAACCACGAGAAATGCAGAGCAACCAAAAAACGATGCGCTACATCGAGCGCAAATAAAGGAAAAAAATTAGTATTTTTTCCCGCTGAAGCAATAGCATCAGTAATCATGGCCATTAATTTTTCCCGAATTGAGGATGTGGAGTTCGTGCTGGGCCAGAACAAAGCGGTAAAATTGCTGCGCAAGAGCCACGCCCCGCTCATCATTGCTTTCCTGTGGGCAGCTTTCAAGGAAGCGCACCGGCAGGCCTACGGCAGCCGGGAGCTTGCCACCTTACTTTCCGATTTTCTGTTCAGTGCCAACGAGGAGGAAAAAACATACCCCCGCGAGCCCCGCGCCTACCTCGAGGAATGGACACAGGAGGGCTTCCTCCGGCAATTCTACGAGAACAACGAAGAAGAGGCCACTTTTGAACTCACTCCCGCCGCCGAGCGGGCTTTGCTCTGGATCACCGACCTCGGCCGCGGAGAATTTGTGGGCGCCGAATCCCGCCTGCTTCAGGTCTTCCAACTGCTGCGGGAACTCGCCCTGGGCAGCACGCAGGACAAGGAGGCGCGCCTGGAGCAGCTGCTGCGCCAGCGGGAGGAGATCGACCAGGAGATACTGGCCATCGACAACGACGAGATCAGCCGCCTCGATCCTACCCGCATTCGCGAACAGTTCGCGCTCATCGAGGAAGCGGCGAGCAAACTGCTGTCTGACTTCCGGCAGATCGAGGACAACTTCCGCCAGCTCAACGCCAAAGCCCGCGAGGAACAGATCACCCGGCAAAGCAGCCGCGGGGAGGTGCTCGACGAGATCTTCTCCGCCCAGGACGCCATTATGGAGACCGACCAGGGTAAGACTTTCAATGCCTTCTGGGCTTTCCTCATGGACCAGCAGCGGCAGGATGAACTGGGCAAACTGATCACACAGGCCTTCGAACAACCCGAACTGTCGGGCTATCGCCTGCGTTCGGTGCTGCCCCGCTTGAAAATGTCTCTGGTGGAAGCCGGCGACCGGGTCAACAAAACCACGGGCAGGCTGGTGGAGCAGTTGCGCCGCTTCCTGGTTTCCCGGGCTTTCCTCGAAAACCGCCGCGCCAGCCAGGTTATCGAAGAGATCGAGCAGCTGGCACTCAAGGTCAAGGACGATCCTCCGCCGGGGCGCCGCTTCATAGACATCGAAGGTAAGCCCGCGGTGCACCTCCTGATGGACCGCGGCCTGTTTGAACCGCCGGAGGCCCTCCACCTGGATTCTGAGAACCTGGCGCCCGGTGATGCCGCCGCTGTCACCGCCGCCGGCCTGTATGAGCAGCTCTACGTCGACCCGGCGGAGCTCCGCGGGCGCATTAAAGCCCTGCTGCGGGGCCGCGATCAGATCAGCCTGCGGCAGGTCACCGAAGAGATGCCGCTGGAAAAGGGGCTTAGCGAACTGGTAGCCTATTTCGGCATTGCCACCAGCCTGGAGCGGCAACAGAAGGCCATCATCAACGAGGAGCTAACCGAAACCATCGTTTATCACAAGGACGGGCGCGATTTCCACATCCGCCTGCCCCAAACCCTGTTTTTAGCATGAGCACAAACCCGGCACAGGAAGAATTTGGCATCCCGGCCGTTTATTTGCTGAAAGGCATCCTCTACCGGCATCAGGAAGAAGCCTGGAACCTGCTGCTGCGCTACCGCAGCCGCCTGCAGGAGTACTTCGCTGTGCTCGGCCTGGAGTTACTGGTGGAGGAAGGAGAAGGCTACGCTTACCTGCGGCAGCAGGCCCGCGATGAAGAGGAAAAAAGCAGCTTCCCCCGCCTGATGAGCCGCCGCCGGCTGTCCTACCCCATCACGCTGCTCATCGTGCTGCTGCGCAAGCGCCTCCTGGAGTTCGAAGCGGAAGGCAGCGAGGCCCGGCTGGTGCTCAGCCACAGCGATATCATCGAGATGATGCGCATCTACTGGGATGAGCTGGATACCAATGAGCGCAAGCGGGAAGACCAGCTGCAACTGCACATCAGGAAGATCATCAGTTACGGCTTCCTGCGCCCGCTGAAAGAGGAAAAAGGACGCTATGAAGTTAACCGCATCCTAAAAGCCTATGTACCGATCGAGAAGTTGAACGAGATACTGGAGCAGCTGAAAACTTATGCGGAAGAACGTGCACAATAATAGATTATGCGATTAGAACTGGAGGCAAATACCGACAATAAACGCGCGGGTTACCGCCTGCACCGCCTGGAAGTGCTCAACTGGGGCACCTTCGACGAGCACGTCTGGAGCATCTGCCCCAATAGCGATAACGCCCTGCTGACCGGGGACATCGGCTCCGGCAAATCGACTCTTGTCGACGCCATCACCACGCTGCTGGTGCCGCACCAGAAGATCACCTACAACAAGGCCGCCGGGGCGGAAACCCGCGAACGGAGCCTGCTGAGTTACATCCGTGGCGCCTATAAGAACGAGAAGGTCGTGCAGTCGAGCAAGGCCCGGGATGTGTACCTGCGCAGCGGCAAGGAGCACTTCACCGTGCTGCTGGCGGTTTTTTCCAACGAAGGCTATGGCCAATCACTTTCCCTGGCGCAAGTGTTCTGGTTGCAGAATGATACGGTGCGCAAGTTCTACCTGCTGGCGCAGGATGAGATGCGCATCGTGCAGGACTTCAGCAACTTCGGCACGCAGATCAAACGCCTGAAAAAGAGCCTCCGCCAGCGGCCAAAAACCCAGGTGTTCGATACGTTTACCGATTACTCCAACCGCTTTCGCCAGGCCTTCGGCATCCGGCAGCCCGAAGCGCTCGACTTGTTCTACCAGACCGTTTCCATGAAGTCGGTCGGTAACCTGACCGACTTTGTGCGTGACCAGATGCTGGGGCAAACCGATATTCAAACCAAAATTGACGAACTGGTAAGCCGCTATGGCGATCTCACCGAAGCCCACCGGGCAGTGCGCCGCGCCCGCGAACAAAGTGAACTCCTGCAACCGCTGGTGAAAGATGTCGGCGAGCTGGAAGACATGCGCCGGGAGATCGAGGCCCTGGAAGCGGTGGTGGAAGA
>CAYVVK010000189.1:0-5874 GCA_964454855.1 uncultured Phaeodactylibacter sp.
TGCCGACTGCACTAGTCGTCCGTCATCTTAAAATCATTCAGGAAGCCGGTATGAAAATCGCCTTTGCGAAATTTCTCGTTCTTCATCAGCCGCTGGTGGAAGGGGACGGTGGTTTTCACCCCTTCGATGATGAATTCGTCCAGCGCCCGCTCCATCTTGGTGATGCATTCCTCCCTCGTAGGCGCCCGGCAGATCAGCTTGGCGATCAATGAGTCGTAATAGGGAGGGATATTATAGCCGGCGTATACATGGGTATCCACGCGAACACCATGCCCTTTGGAGCTGTGGAAAGAAGTGATCTTTCCGGGGCTGGGCCGAAAATTGTTATAAGGATCCTCGGCATTAATCCGGCATTCTATGGCGTGGGCGTTGGGATAGTAATTGCTGCCCGTAATGAGTTCTCCGGCGGCGATCTTGATCTGTTCCTTGATGAGGTCGTGGTCGATCACTTCCTCCGTCACGGGATGTTCCACCTGTATGCGGGTGTTCATTTCCATGAAGAAGAAGTTTCGGTGCTTATCCACGAGAAACTCTATGGTTCCCACGCCTTCGTAGTCTATGGCCTCACCGGCGGCGACGGCAGCCTGGCCCATTTTTTCTCTCAGTTCGTCGGTCATAAAGGGAGAAGGGCATTCTTCCACCAGTTTCTGATGGCGGCGCTGTATGGAGCAGTCGCGTTCAGAGAGGTGTATGACCTTTCCCTTCTGGTCGCCGACGATCTGAAATTCGATATGGCGGGGTTCCTCGACGAACTTTTCAATGTAGATGCCATCATTGCCGAAGGCAGCCTTGGCTTCCTGCCGGGCCTTATCCCAGTTATTGTCGAATTCCTCTTCTTTCCAGACGATGCGCATGCCCTTTCCACCACCGCCGGCCGTAGCCTTAAGGATGATGGGATAGCCGATCTCGACAGCGATCTTTTTTCCGTGCTTCTGGTCTTTCACCAAGCCTTCCGAGCCGGGGATGACCGGCACGCCGGCTTTGATCATGGTTTCCTTGGCCGTGATCTTATCGCCCATTTTACGGATCTGAGCGGGTGTAGGGCCAATAAACTTGATGCCGTATTCGGCGCAGACCTCTGCAAAGTCGGCGTTCTCCGCCAGAAAACCGTACCCGGGATGGATGGCATCGGCATTGGTGATCTCCACTGCCGCCATGATGCGCGGCACGCTGAGGTAAGACTCTGTCGAAGAGGGCGGGCCGATACAAACCGCTTCATCGGCAAATCTTACGTGGAGGCTTTCGCGATCGGCGGTGGAGTATACGGCTACTGTTTTGATCCCCATTTCCCGGCAGGTCCGGATAACACGAAGAGCTATTTCGCCACGGTTGGCGATGAGTATTTTTTCGAACATACTGATTCAGTTGAGTGAGCAGCAATAAGCATTGGCGCTCCGGCCATTGCACTGAAAAAAACTTGCGCTTTGAGAGTTAATTAATTGACAGGTAGTTAGTGTTATAATAGCTTGATAAGCTGTTGATTATTCCGACTGCCAACTGTCAACTATTTACTGCCAACTGCACTAGCCGTTGGGGTCCACCAGAAAAAGCACCTGGTCATACTCTACCGGCTGAGCATCTTCTACGATCACCTTAACGATCTTGCCGGAGATCTCCGACTCGATCTCGTTAAAGAGTTTCATAGCCTCCACAATACACACGACCTGCCCCACCTCAACATCGTCTCCCACTTTGGCATAAGGCGGCTTTTCCGGAGAAGAGGATCGGTAGAAAGTACCCACGATCGGGGAGCGTATTTCAGCATACTTTTTTGTATCCTCCGTTTCTTCCGTTTGGGCCGTTTTAGCTTCGACGGCGGGTTCCGGCTCCGGATTGGGTGGAGGAGCCGGCGCCGGTGCGGACGCCGGAGCATAAGGCTGTTGTACCGGAGGCACCTGAATAATAGGCTGCTGCTGCATAGGAGCGGCCTGAGATGAAGCGGCTTGTTTTTGCTGCTTTAGTTTTTCGTATTTGTTGGTCCGGATGGAGAGTTCGAACTCTCCGTCCTTCATTTTGAATTCGGTCAGGTCTGATTTATTGATGAGCTTGACCAAATCCTGAATTTCCTTAAAATTCATAGGCGTCATTGTTTTACGCGTTCCATGTAGGCGCCGGAGGCGGTATCGACCTTTACTTTGTCTCCCTGGTTGATGAACAGGGGGACTCTGATCTCGGCCCCGGTTTCGACGGTGGCCGGCTTGAGCGTATTGGTGGCCGTATCGCCCCTTACTCCCGGCTCCGTATAAGTAACTTCCAGAATGATGTACTGGGGCATTTCCAAAGTAAGCGGTACTTCCTTATCGGCATGATACAGGATATCCACCTCCATTCCTTCTTTCATCAGGCTGGGGTTATCGATCAGGTTTTCCTGTAATGCAACCTGTTCAAAGGTCTCCTGGTTCATAAAGTGGTACCCCATATCATCATTATACAGGTACTGGAACTTCCGGCGTTCCACCCGAACCTCGTCGATCTTATGCCCGGCGGGGAAAGTATTTTCAAGCACTTTGCCCGTGGTAAGGCTTTTCAGTTTGGTACGCACAAAAGCGTTGCCCTTACCGGGCTTAACGTGCTGAAAATCAATGACGGAGAAGATGTCATTGTTCCATTCCATACACATGCCGTTGCGAATATCTGATGTCGTTGCCATTAAAAATTATACGGTTTATTTGGCTTTAAGATTTAAGCTCTGCAAAGATAGGAAAAATTAATAAGCCCACTTCACGTAAATGGCGCCCCAGGTGAAGCCGCCGCCGAAGGCGGTGAGTATGATATTGTCCCCACGCTTCAGCTGATCCTCCCATTCCCAAAGGCAGAGCGGGATGGTGGCGGCCGTAGTATTGCCGTACCTGTGTATATTAACCATTACTTTTTCCATGGGGAAATCCAGCTGTTTGGCCACCGACTCGATGATGCGGTTGTTGGCCTGATGGGGCACCAGCCAGCTGACATCCTCCGCGGCCATGCCATTGCGCTCGATGACGCGCCCTACCACATCCGCCATGCCGGAGACGGCGGCCCTGAATACCGGCCTGCCGTTCTGATACACGAAGTGCTCGCGCTTTTCTACCGTCTCATGGGTGGCCGGGTAGCGGGAGCCGCCGGCTTTCTGAAACAGATATATATTGCCGGAGCCGTCGCTCTTCAGCAGAGAATCTTTTATCCCATATCCTTCCTCACTGGGTTCCAGCATTACGGCCCCCGCCCCGTCGCCAAAGAGGATGCAGGTGGAACGGTCGGTGTAATCCACGATGGAAGACATTTTATCTGCGCCTACCACGACTACTTTTTTGTAGGCTCCGGAGGCAATGAACTTGCTGGCAGTGGTGAGCGCATACAGAAAGCCCGAGCAGGCGGCGTGCAGGTCGAAGCAGAAGCCGTCGCGAATATCGAGCATGTCGGCCACCAGGTTGGCCGTATCGGGAAACTGCATGTCGGGGGTTACGGTAGCACAGATCATCAGTTCTACTTCTTCGGGAGCGGTATTCGTCTTTTCCAGCAGCCCTTTTACCGCTTCTGCGGCCATGTGGGAGGTGCCTTTTCCTTCTCCTTTAAGAATCCGCCGTTCCTGAATGCCCGTACGGGCCTGTATCCACTCGTCATTGGTATCCACCATGCTTTCCAGCTCCTTATTGGTGAGCACATAGTCGGGCACATATCCCTGTACTCCTGTGATAGCTGCAGTCATTCTGGGCATAATATCGTCCGGTTTTAAAAAATCGACCGCAAGGTATAAAAAATGTGGAATAGTAGAGAGGAGTGGTGGAAACGATGGTAGGATTGAAGTTTGAAAGCGCCTTCAGTTGTCTTTTAATCTTGCCAATAGGATCACAAAGTTATCATAAGGATCCAAACCTTGCACAATATTATAAAAAGCATTATCAGAGGAATACATTTCCCCAAACTCTGATTCAGACAGCTTTTCTCTTTGCTTTTCTAAATGTTCAATCAACTGGGCAGGTCGATACATAAATACCAGATGGTTTCCAAAACTGGAAAATGGGTTTTTAGGAATAGGCCCGCTGTCGATATCATTGACTCGGGAAGGCCGGCCTTTATAGAAATATCTAATATCTGTGTTGGGGGAGGCAATATTGTGCGTACACCAATAATAAGTTCGTCCGTGGAAAAATGTAAACAGTATTTTGTCATTCGCCAAGTGCGCAAACCGGACGCCTTGGGAATACTCATTGTTATTGAATATCTTCATTTTACGAACATTATCTCCGTTGGCAAAAGACTCCAAAGTTTTAGGATCAGGGAGAATATCCCCGAAATCGATGAAATATTCTGTAACCTTCCCCTTTACTGCAATCTTATACAAATGGGGCGTGAAAAGCTGAAAATAAAGCACATTCTCATTAAACGGTGCTGAAAAATAATTCCTATTGTAATTCAGCCCCAACAAATAATTTGGTGTCTTAATTCCCATCTCCGAATATTCGCCCGTCCTCAGGTTATGATAATAAAGCTCTTCTTGTCCGGAATCAACTGGTTTGTGAGCAGTACTTAACAAATACTCCTCCTCTCCCAATTTGGCAAAAAAATAAAACCCTTGATCTAGATACTGGACATTTGATAAATGGCCATCAGCTAGTGAAAAATACAGTAACCTCCCTCTAACCCCATCAAAAACTTCCAGCAAACCCTTTTTCGAATTGATAGCTATGTCGCGAGCACCAATAAAATTCTCAGGCCCTTCCATGGGATCTACTTTATGCCACAGATATTTACCTTCCCGGTCAAAAACATATAAAGTCTTAGCAGAAGCTATATTTTCTAACACAACAATATAGTCCTCATCAACTGCGATTTCATCTATATCTGCGCCTCCATCAGAAATATAAACGCCTTTGGGTGTCTCTAGGGGTATATAAATCAACTCATCAAAAAATGAAGAAGTGGACATCATTTGCGCGCTATTCAAATTGATGGGAATTGTTTGTATTTTTTCTTCCCCACCACAAGAATACAAAAGTAGCAATAAAGGGATAAGGATATTTTTGCTGTGGCTGCTCCAAGCAATAACGATATTTCTATAATAGCAAAAGGTGAAAACTATCGACATTGTGATCATTACTGGTAATTATCCATATAAATTATGACAATAAATTATGTTTGGAAATGGAATAAAGACTATCTATCCTATACCGATGGATATACCGCTTCTAATGCACAGTGGTTAAGCTGTATTGGCAGTAGCAGTAAGTGCTTGAGTGCTTGAGTGCTTGAGTGCTTGAGTGCTTGAGTGCTTGAGTGAAGTAAAGATAAGATAAGATAAGATGCAAGTACAGGTGATCACTTTAGGAGAATCGATTATCTTCTTGACCAATAAAGCATTGTAAATATTAGGAGCGCAATTCAACAGATGACATGAGGCCGCTTTCGTCTTTCTCCATTGTTATGGTATTTGTGGTGCTGGCAGCGGGCTCCTTTGTTCATTGCAGTGGCCCAATGCTCCCCCGGGAACCAATTCAGACGCCCTTAATTTTCTGCTATATTATTTATAGATATTGCCCACAGCCCGGCAAAGGTCAGCAGCCCATTCAGCGCGATGATCAGAAAGCCAAACTCAAAGCCGTATAACCAATCCCCGGAGAAGGTATTGATCAGGTAGGAAAGCACCGGTGCGGCGATGCAGACGGCCACTACCCAGGAGGAACGCAACTGCCTGTTGGTGAACAGGCCGAAGGCGAACAAGCCGAGAATGGGGCCGTAGGTATAGCCGGCGGCGATGAAGAGCTGGCTGATCACCGCATCGTTGTTCAGGGCGTTGAAAATAACGATGATAGTGAATAATAAGAGCGAAAAGCCAATGTGCACATACAGGCGGGTGCGCTGTTTCTCCGCTTCAGGGGCATCGCTGCGCTCGAA
>CAYVVK010000189.1:5884-10344 GCA_964454855.1 uncultured Phaeodactylibacter sp.
GTTCAGGATTTCCGCTTCCACGGTCGTGAAATCCCCGTCCAGATCCAGCAGCGGACCGCCCAGAAAATCCACGCAGAAGGAGGTGGTCAGGGCGGTCAGAGCAGAATCGGCGCTGGAGTAGGCCGCCGCGATCAGGCCGAGTACAAACAATATGCCTATCGTGGGCGACAGGTGCCGCAGGGCGATCATGGGGTACAGCTCGTCCGTCTTCTGGGGAATTTCCAGGCCGATACTGGAGGCATAGATAAACAACAAAGCACCCAGGGTGAGAAACAGCAGGTTGGCCACCACCAGGATGGCGCTGAAGGTGTACATGTTCTTCTGGGCCTCCCAGATGTTGCGGCAGCTGAGGTTCTTCTGCATCATGTCCTGGTCCAGGCCGGTCATCACGATGGTAATGAGCGCTCCGCTGATGAACTGTTTGAAGAAGTTGTTGGGGTCGTTCCAGCCGCGCTCAAAGAAGAACAGCTGGGAATAGTCGCTGGAGCGAACCATAGCGATCAGGCCGCCGAGGTCGGTCTCCAGGGCATTGCCTATACCGTAAATGGTCAGCACCACGGCCGCAAGCATGCAGACGGTTTGCAGCGTATCCATACGATGGTATTAATGCCTCCTTTAAAGGTGTAAACCCAGATGAGCACGATGGTCACCGCCACGGTCAGCGCAAAGGGGACGCCAAATGGCCCGAGTACGAATTGCTGGAGCACAATGGCCACCAGGTAGAGGCGGAAGGAAGCGCCTATGGTGCGGGAGAGCAGGAAGTACGCCGCTCCGGTCTTGTAGGCGTGAAACCCCAGCCTTTGTTCCAGGTAACCGTAAATGGAGGTGAGGTTGAGGCGATAATAAAGCGGCATCAGCACATGGGCGATCACCAGGTAGCCGAGCAGGTAACCGAAGACCATCTGCATGTAGGAGAAGGCCTGGTTGGCCCCGCCGGCGCCCACCACTCCAGGAATGGAAATGAAAGTGACGCCCGACAGAGAGGCGCCTATCATTCCGAAGGCCACCAGAAACCAGGGGGACTTTCTGCCGGCGAGGAAGAATTCCGCATTTCCGGCACCCCGCCCCGTGAAATAGGAGACCAGGATCAGCAGGAGAAAATAAGCTGCTATAATGCCGAGAATGACGGCCGGTGTCAATTGGTTGATCATAGTAATGCCTGCTTATTTAGTTGAAATGGCCCTGGCAGCCAGCCAGCGCATTTCAAAAGCAAGGCAAATATAGTAAAATTGACAGAAGGGCAAACCCGGGGCTCCGCTCTTTCGCCCATGCATTTACGCCTCTGAAAAGGAGGCCATTAATGGACAAGCTGCTCCACTTGTTTTTTCAGTTCGCCAAGGCTCTGTACCCCCATAGCCTTCCATTTCTGTTCGCCCTCCTGAAAGATCATCAGGGTGGGGATGGACTGTATGCCGAGCCTGCCGGCCAGCTCCCGGTTGCGGTCCACATCTATCTTGACGATGCGGACCTGCTCTCCCAACTGGGCCTTCAGCTGCTGAAGAATGGGCGTCTGCGCTTTACAGGGGCCACACCAATCGGCATAAAAATCCACTACTACGGGAGTGGAGGAATTAATGATATCTTTGAAACTGGATTTTCCCATCTCTTTTTTTTTACTTTTAAAACAGCAGGCTGCGCCCTTCTGTTTCCTGTAGCGCCGGCTGAAAACCAATTAACGTATAGTATATCAAAAAACAGAACCGCCCATGAAAAGATTCCTCTTGCCAATCGCACTGCTCCTTTCCGCCTGCGGCCCTTCTTCCCCCGGTGGGGATAGCTCCGGTGCAAATGCCGGTTCCGGCGAAGCGCCCGTGGCCGAGGCGCCCGATGAAGACCAGGTGCTGCTTCAGCTCTCCGCTTATCTGATCGGCGAGCCGGAGAGCCAGGCCGAAGAGGATCAGAACGCCATTATCAACTACGCCATAGAAAAGGCCATCCCGTTGCAGCGCAGCCGCTCGGGCCTGTTCTACCGGATACTGGAAGAAGGGCAGGGCGAACAGTTGGAATGGGGTGATTATGTCTCGGCGCATTACAAAGGCTACTTTCTGAATGGCCGCGTGTTCGATTCCTCCTACCGGCGGGAGAAGCCCATACAATTCTACATTGGCAATATGGTGGACGGCTGGAACGAAGGCCTGCAACTGATCCGCCCGGGCGGAAAGATACTGTTGCTCATCCCTTCTCACCTGGCCTATGGGGAGGAAGGTTTCCCCGACGGCAAAGAGGGCTTTATCGTGTCTCCCAATACGCCTTTGGCATTCGAGGTGGAAGTGCTGGAAAAGCTGAAAGACGCCAAAGAGGCTCAGTGAACGCTGGCCGCCGCCTCAGAAAGGCTCAGAAAGTGGCGCCGGCCCTGCTCCCGGAAAACCACATCTAGGGGAAAGGAACGGGCGGGAATGTCGGTGGGATACCACTCCTTATTCTGGTGATCCACAATGATAAAGAGCCCCTGCGGATCGCCGGCGGCGCAGAAGTCGTCTTTATTGCCGGAGTAGAAAGGCACTCCCGCCTCCTGCTCCAGCTGCCTGAAGGCGGTTTCCACTTCTTCCACCGGCAACCCTATTTCGCTTACCGATAGTATGCTTTCGGTGGTAAAGGGTGCCTCCGTTTTGCGATCGAGATCGCGCCGGGCGATGAATTCCACGATATTGCCCGCCGGGTCGGAAAAATACATGGCGTAAGCGTTCCAGTTGGAAAAGTCGATCAGCTCTTCCTCCCCATCTTTCAGGATATCCACTTTATCGCGCAGCCATTCCAGGGCCTCCTCCGGCTGGTAAGAAGGGATGTTGAAAGCAAAGTGGTAGTAGGGCTCTTCTCCGCTTTCCTCGAAGGCCAACAGGGTCTCGCCGGCCAGCAGTTCAAAGGCGTGGCTGCTTATTTTATTGCCCCCGAAACCCAGGGTTTCGGTATAGAACTGCCATTGCTCCTCCGGTTTGGCCGTGTATAATTTGAGCCTTTCAATGATCATCTTCCTCTTTTTTTTCTTTAAACATCATGGGCAGCATGATCGCCAGGCCCACCATGATAGACACATCGGCGAAGTTAAAAATGCCGGTGCGCAGGCCGGGAAAGCCCATATTCATAAAATCTACGACCTGCCCGTACAGCAGGCGGTCGTACAAATTACTTGCGCCGCCCCCGATGATGAAACTGAAGGCCACCACCTGCCAGCGGGTAAGGCTTTTAGAAAATAAGGTATATAATAATAAGCCGGTAAGCAAGGCCAGCGGCAGTACGAGTAGCGCCAGGCTCCGCAATTGGTAAGGCCGGCGCCCAGGCTCAGGAAGGCCCCTTTATTTTCCACGTAAGACAGGCGGAAGAAGTCGCCCAGATAAGACAGCTGGCCGGCGCCTATAAGTTGCTCCCGCGCCAGTTGTTTGGTCAGCTGGTCACAACTGGCGTTAAGCAAAACAATAGCCAGCACCAGCAAGATCCGTTTCCAGTTTACATTCATCTTTATATTCATTTTATGGCCCTGGCGAATATACCAATTTGATTCTTATTATATTTGCCCGCACGGAACATCCAAACGGAAAGCCATGACGCAACCACTGATCACCAACGACGCCGTAATACTGGGCATGCTCATTGTAGTACTGGCCTTTGTTTTCATCACTTCGAGTAGTGAAAACAAACGGTGGCAGTCTTTTTACACTTACGTCCCGCCCCTGCTGTTGTGTTATTTTCTTCCCGCCCTGCTGCACTGGCCGCTGGGGCTAATTGCCCCCAAGTGGTACGGCCTGGAGGAGTTGCGCAATTACCTGCAAAGCGGAGTGGCCCCTACCCTACCGGATGATGCCGGCTGGGGAATGATCAAGAGCGTCATCCAGCAAAACAATATTCCCAAGGAGGAGCTCAAGGGTTTCATCGTCGAGTCGCAGCTGTATTTTGTGGCTTCCCGTTATCTTCTTCCCGCCAGTTTGGTATTGCTTTGCCTCAGCATCGACTTTAAGGGCATTATGAACCTGGGGCCCAAGGCGCTCATCATGTTCTTCGCTGCTACACTCGGCATCATACTTGGCGGGCCCGTAGCCCTGCTGATCATCTCCTACGTCGCTCCTGATATCGTTCAGGCCAATCCCGACGATGTCTGGCGCGGCCTGTCTACCGTTGCCGGCTCCTGGATCGGCGGCGGCGCCAACCAGACCGCCATGAAGGAGATCTTTAACGTAGGGGACAACCTCTTTGCCTCCATGATCGTCGTGGATGTAGTAGTGGCTAACATCTGGATGGGCTTCCTCTTATACGGAGCGAGCATTTCCGACCGGCTGGACCTGTACCTGAAGGCCGACAACAGCGCCATTGCCGACCTCAAGCGCCGCGTACAGGACTACCAGGCCAGCGTGGCCCGCATTCCCTCTCTCACGGATACCTTTACCCTGCTGGCCGTGGCCGGACTGGCGACGCATTTTATGCTGCAAAGCCTCATTAACATTGCCGTATCGTTGCATCTGGTGCCG
>CAYVVK010000190.1:0-5496 GCA_964454855.1 uncultured Phaeodactylibacter sp.
TGAACTATACGGCTCTGCCGTAATTGTAAACTTTATTTTTGGACAGTTACTTAGCGGGGAACAATTCAGGAAGAAGGGACGTATAATAAAACAACATATCTGTTGGATCGCATTCGAAAAAAGCAGCATTTGGCTGCCTGTGGCGTTTAACCATTGAAACACTTCTTAAAAATACAATTAGAATGTACCGATACCTTGCTTGGGCTGTAGTAATTATCGGGGCTTCGGGATGTAACCTGAGTTCCCTCGGAGACCCGGTGGTTGTTGCTGATGTGGAAGATGAATTCTACCTGGATATCTGGGAGGAACTGACCCTCGAGGGGCGCAACCTGGAATTTCGTTTTCGCACCATCGCCAACCAGCCCTGCGAGAATACCACTATCGACCTGGATATCCAACACATCAACCGAAGCCTCTCTGTTTCCATAAATGAGATCGTCCGGCCTTCGGACTGTGGCCAAGGAGAAGCCCCGGCACGCGCCCTTGCCTCCTTTAAAAATCTGAATGACGGCTTTCACCCCCTGTCCGTTGACCTGCGGGCGAAAGTGGAAAGTGAAGGCCAGCTGCTCAAAACATCCGGCGCCTATGAAATAAGCCTGGAGAGCGGAGGCGGTGTGGTTTTGTTGCGGGAGCGGCTCAACCGCATCCCCGATGAAACGATATGGGGATACCTGTATTACGAGAAAGAGAGCCTCATGCCTGCTGCCGAAGATTTTCTGCAACGCCTGGGCAACATGAGCAAGGCGCACATCCTCAGGGAGGGATACTACGGTTACTTTGACATCAAAGATGGCAAACTGCGTTTTAACAATGAACAGGCGCCCAATGGCGCCACCACTTTCTTTTATCAGTATGAAGGGGAAAGGGAAAAACTGGTGGAACTGTTGGGAGAGTACCGGACGGTTATTGCTCCGGAGCTGCAAATCAGCCTGTTCAATACACAGGGAGAAGCGCTATAAGCCAGCTTAAACCGGATGCTCGGCCTTCTTGTTATGGGGCTTGTTCTCTTTTTTCTTCTTACTTTCCTTAAGTTCAAAGCTGAAGCCTTCGTCCAGGAATTTCTCGTACTTCTCCTTATCAAACTTATACAGGCGGGCGGGCCGGTGCGCCACCCCTGCCTGTGTTTCATCGAGGTCGATGAGCAGGTTCATAGACAGGATCTTCTTTCGAAAATTGCGCTTGTCAAGTTCTGTTTCCAGAATGGCTTCGTAAAGGTGTTGCAGTTCGGTAAGGGTGAACTTGGGTGGCAGCAGTTCAAAGCCCACGGGCCGGGTGCGCACCAGGCGCTTCAGCCGGTTGAAGCAGGCGTCGAGGATCTCGTTGTGGTCGAAAGCCAGGCCTTTTACCTTAGCCACGGAATGCCACTTTGCTTTCTGAGCGATGGAAGAAGGCTGAATGGTATAATGGCTGATCTTGATCAAAGAGAAATAGGCCACAGTGATCACCCTGCCGAAGGGGTGGCGGTCGACTGCGCCGAAGGTTTTTACCTGTTCGAGGAAGACATTACGCAGGCCGGTCAGCTCTTCCAGCACGCGCTTGGCGGCGGTGTCCAGGTCTTCATTCGGATATACGAAATAGCCCGGCAGTGCCCATTTGTCTTTGTACGGTTCTTCCCCTCTTTTGATGAGCAGCACTTTTAAGTCCCCTTCATCAAAGCCAAGGATCACGTTGTCTACGGTGAAGGCAGACTTAAAATATTCGTTGAATTCGTTCATTGCGAAAATCGGTAACGGCTTTTGTTTATTTATAGTGCTGAAAATAGTTAAATAATCATTTATATCCAATCAAACAAAGGGTAATTAGTGTGAATTGTACACTACCGCCCCGGCTGGGATAAGTTGCTGTTAGTCAGCTAATAAGGGGGCTGAACAAAAAAAAAGGCGGTTCTTCATACCCGTTTTCCTTCCGAAATTGTTAATGACAAGCCCTTTGTGTATTGCGAAAAATAGAAAAAATGCCTATGTTTATAGGCGCCTGCGCTCAAGTAGTAACCAACCTAACAGGCATTAACCTTTAAATTTTGCGATATGAACTGGCGGGAAGCCCCCATGGCCCGCCTGTTGCTGCCCTTTCTGTTTGGAATAATGGTAGAGTGCTGGGTAGGGATGCAGCAATGGGTTGCCCCTACATTCCTGATGCTGTTGATCGTGTTGCTGGCCTACAGCCGGAAAAGGCGGACGAGCTACGCCCGCCGATGGTGGTTTGGCCTGCTGCTGCAGCTCTTTTTCTTCTTCCTGGGCTTTTCCCTCCTTGCTTTTCACGACGAACGGGCAGATCCCCGCCACTTTGCCCGGCAGGCTTCTTCCGGTTCCGTATTTCTGGCGAGGGCCTACAGCGTAGAGCCTACTGCCAGAAAACTGCGCCTGCTGGCGGCTGTTCAGGCCATCGTCGATTCTTCCGGCGCCCTCATACCTGCAACCGGAAACCTCCTGGCCTATATCGATATCGATGCTTCCAGCCGCCGGCTGCAGCCTGGCAGCCTCGCCTTACTGCAGGCGCCTTTTCAGGAGATAGGCCCGCCACTCAACCCCAAGGCCTTTGATTACGGCCGCTACCTGCATTTTCAGAATATACACTACCAGGCCTTTGTCAAAAGCTGGGAAAAAGTAGTGCAGCAGCCCAGCCTGCGCAGCGAAGCGCAAAGGTGGCGCGCCCACTGCCTGCGCATCCTGCGTAAATACCTGCCTACCGACAATGAGTACGCAGTAGCTGCAGCCCTCACCCTGGGGCATAAAAGCAGCCTCCCGGAGGAAGTGCGAAATGCCTACTCCCATACCGGCGCCATGCACGTGCTGGCGGTTTCGGGCCTGCATGTAGGTTTCATACATATGCTGGCCGCTTTTTTCCTGGGCTTGCTGCCCCTTCCGGGCCGGGCATGGAAATTAGCCCGCACGGCCGCTATACTGGCAGCCATCTGGGGCTTTGCGCTGCTTACCGGCGCTTCGCCTTCCGTGATGCGGGCTGCTACCATGTTCTCTTTTCTGGCGGTAGGGCAGAACCTGGGGCGGTACACCAATATATACAACACCCTGGCCGCTTCCGCTTTTGCCCTGCTTTGTATCGACCCTTATTTGTTGTTTCAGGTAGGCTTTCAGCTGTCTTACCTGGCTGTGCTGGGAATCGTTTATTTCCAGCCAAAGATCTACCGGCTGTGGTATATCGAGAACCGGCTGGGCGACTATCTGTGGAAGCTGGCTGCCGTATCGCTGGCGGCACAGGCTACTACGCTTCCCCTCAGCCTTTTTTACTTCCACCAGTTTCCGGTTTATTTCTGGCTGTCCGGCCTGGTGGTGGTGCCGGCCGCAGCGCTTATCCTTACCGGGGCCCTACTGCTATTTGCCCTTCAGGCACTGCCTCTGCTGGCGGCGCTGGCAGGCAAGTTGCTCTACGGCCTGGTGTGGGGTGTTAACGCGCTCATTTTCCTTATACAAAGTTTGCCCGGCAGCCTGCTGGATGGAGCCTGGGTAGGCAAGGAAGGGGTGATACTCCTTTATCTGGCTCTGCTGGGGGTAGCAGCTGCTGTGGAAAGCCGCAGGTTCCTGTGGGTGAATTTTTCCTTATCGGCCCTGCTGGCCTTCACCCTCATACAGTCAGCCGGCGAATGGCGGGCCTGGCAGCAGCAGGCCATAGCGGTATATCACATTCCACGGGGCACCGCGCTGAACCTGTTCGTAGGTAAACAGGCCCTGGAGTTGCGGACGGAAGGGGTGACGGAAAAGCAGCTGTCATACGCGGCCCGCCAGTATTGCTGGTTTCGGCGGGCCCGCGATGTCCGGGAACTGCCAATAGACGGAAGAGGGGAAGGGCCCGGCTGGTGGTACGGCCAGGGTTTTTTACAAGTGGGAGAAACGCGCCTTGCCATCCTGAGAGAGCCCGGGCGCTATGATCCCTCCGGGCGGCTGCCGCTGGATGTACTGCTGCTGAGCCATGCCGACATAGCTGATGTGAAGAGCGTTTTGGAAAAATTTGACTGCCGACAGGTGGTCATCGACGGCAGCATTCCCTTCTGGAAAGCGCGGCAGTGGAAAGCAGAGTGTGAGGCTCTGGGCTTGCCCTGCCACTATACCGGAGATGACGGCGCCTGGATAGCTGAACTCTAAAAGCCTGCAACCGATGAAACACTTTTTGAAAGAGTATTTTTATTACACGCATGCGGAGCGCAATGGCGCTCTTACCCTTGCCCTGCTTTGCATCCTGGCCTTTTTATGGCCCAGGATATCCCCCTTTTTTGTGCCGAAAGCGCCACAAACGGATCTTTCCGCATACCAACAGGCGGTAGCGGATTTCCTGGAAAAGGAAAAAGACGAACCGGAGCGCCCGCCTTCCGGGCTATTTGCATTTGACCCCAACACCCTTTCCAAAGACAGCCTGCAGTTGCTGGGCCTTTCCGGCCGGGTGGCGCAGAACATCATCAACTACCGGGAAAAAGTGGGCCCATTTTACGATGCGGAGAGCCTGCGGAAGGTCTATACCCTGAGCGAGGAAGATTTCCGTCGCTTGGCGCCCTATGTAGAGATCGGGAAGGGCAAGGCCAAAAAACAACATGCTTCGAAAGCCGTGCCCGCAGAACGGGAACTGCCCCCGCCTTTTCCTTTCGACCCCAATCAGGCTGGCAAGGAAGAACTCCTTCGGCTGGGGTTGCCGGAGAAAGTAGCGCAAAACATCCTGAAATACCGGGAAAAAGGAGGCCGCTTCTACCAGGCGGAAGGCCTGAAAAAGATCTATGGCATGACGGAGGAAAACTATCAGCGGCTGCAGCCCTTTATTCGGCTCTCCGAAGCCCGGCCTGCGCAGGTGGCGAAGAAAACAATTGCTCCGGAGCGGAATATGCCCACTTCTTTCGGTCATCAGCCGGCGCCGGCAGCCGTCGATGTCAATAAGGCTACTGCCGAAGATTGGCAGGGCCTGCCGGGCATCGGCCCTGCCTATGCCCAAAGGATCATCAAATTCAGGGAAGCACTGGGGGGGTTCGCCAGCATCGATCAGGTGAAGGAAACTTACGGCCTGCCGGACAGCACTTTCCAGAATATTCGCACACATTTGCGCCTTTCTCCCCCAGGCAGGAAAATAGAAATAAACGAGTGGAGTGCCGTCCAGTTGAAATCCCATCCATACCTTAACTGGAAGCAGGCCAACGCCATAGTCAGCTACCGCGCCAACCACGGGCCCTTCCAAAGCCTGGAAGGTTTCCGGAAAGTGCGGGCGCTGCCGAAAGAATTGGTGGATAAGCTGGCGCCTTATCTGGAGTTTGATTGATTGGGAGAGGGGGGGCAAGGGGACTAGGGGACTTGGGGACTTGGAGAGGGGGTGACTGGGAGACTGCCCACTGCACACTGCCCACTGCCCACTGCCCACTGGGGACTGGGAGACTGCCCACTGCACACTGCACACTGCCCACTGGGGACTGGGAGACTGCCCACTGCACACTGCCCACTGCACACTGCCCACTGGGGACTGGGAGACTGGGGGACTGCATACTGCCCACTGCCCACTGCC
>CAYVVK010000190.1:5506-7820 GCA_964454855.1 uncultured Phaeodactylibacter sp.
CCACTAGTGCATTGGGACTAATTAATTGACAGGCAGTTAATGTCATAATGGATTGATAACCTGAAGGTTGTATTGACTGCCAACTGTCAACTGCCCATACGGGCCCGTGCCGGGGTTTACTGCCGACTGCGCTAGGCCGAGCGCAACTCAAGCACCGTAACCTCCGGCATAATGCCCACCCTGCCCGGATAGCCGAGATAGCCCAGGCCACGGTTGACGTAGAGGTACTGTTTTTCCCTCTGATACAGGCCCGCCCACTGCCGGTAGACGTACTTGATGGGGCTCCACTTGAACCAGCCCGGGATCTCCACGCCGAACTGCATGCCGTGGGTATGGCCGGAAAAAGTGACGGCGATGTCGGAAAACTCCCGGATGACCTGCTCTTCCCAGTGGGAAGGGTCATGAGAGAGCAGGAGTTTCAGCGGGGCTTCCTCCGTGCCGGCACAAGCTTTCTTCAGGTCGCCGTATTTGGGGAAGCGGGGATGGGCGGAGTAATTCTCCACGCCGATAACGGCTACCTTTTCGCCCTCAATGTCCAGCATCTGGTTCTGGTTGAGCAAAAGGTTCCAGCCCATCTTCCGGTGGGCTTCGTAGAGGGAGAGGAGGTTCTGTTCCTTGTCTTCTTCGCGTTCCCACTGATGGTAGTCACCGTAGTCGTGGTTGCCCAGTACGGAATAGACGCCGTATTTAGCCTGGATCTTATCAAATACATCGAAGAAGGGTTCTATTTCCGTAGCCACACTGTTTACCAGGTCGCCGGTAAAGAACACCAGGTCAGGTTTTTGCTGGTTGATCAGGTTGACGGCATTGCGGACCGGCTCCTTATGCATGAAACTGCCGGAGTGGATGTCCGATATCTGGATGATGCGCAGGCCATCCAGGGCGGCCGGCAGATTATCCAGGTGAACGGTTTCTTTAAAGAGCGTATAACGATAGGGGTTGCGGATCATGCCATAGAGCAGAGACACAAAGGGGATGCCGCCGAGCAGAAAGCCCATCTGGGAAAGAAAGACCGAGCGGCTGGGGTTGTGGGCCACCGTACCGGAAAAGTAGTTGTAGGCCATCATGGACACCCTCCGGAAATCGTCAATGACCAGCATGCTGGCCACCAGTATCTTGGAGATGTATACGATGAAGAAGAGGGTTCTGACCAGCGTGATCGCGTTTTTTCCCACCATACTGGAGCCGTTGGTAAGAATGAAGATCCAGGCGGCCAGCCCTACGGGCACCATCCAGTGCAGGGCGTAAACCGCCGAGCGCAGGAGGGGAGGCCAGTTGGTGGCCAGTGTCCTTACTGCCTGGAAAGTATACCAGTCAAGGACGAGGATGAGCAGGATCATGATAAACAGGCGCATGCGTAAAATTTGATTAGTTGGAGATCACCACAAGTTGATAGAAACATATATAAAGGTAATAATGTGCTTTACAGTGATTTAGTTGCATGTTTTCGATAAAACTTACCTCCTCATCCACCGGATAGCCTGTCTTCTCTGTGGGAGTAGGAGAATTTTTTCCGAAAATATATAATTTTTAAATATGACTGCTCGTTTGATATTTCATCGGATGCCCGGCAAGGGGACATCCGGCCCCATTTTACTCCTCAGTGAAGTAATACGTCCGGCCTAAGTACTAATACCCCACGAGAAAGGATCTCCGCCAAAGGAGAGAGTTGCGGAAATATTTGCATATCCCCCCAAGAGCCAATACTTTGCCTGCAAAAACAAATATGCTGGAAAAAATACCGAGAATAAAGAAACTTAAGAAGCCCAGTTTTTTCCTCATCGCCGGCCCCTGTGCCATCGAAGGGGAAGACATGGCCTTTGAGATCGCAGAGAAAGTGAACGGCATATGCGGGCGCTGGGGCATACCTTACATATTCAAGGGTTCGTACCGGAAGGCCAACCGTTCCCGCCTGGATTCCTTCACGGGAATAGGGGATGAGAAGGCCCTTAATATCCTGAAGGCGGTGGGCAAGCAGCTCGACATCCCTGTGACGACGGATATTCACACTGATGAAGAGGCCGCTATGGCAGCGCAGTATGTCGATGTGTTGCAGATCCCGGCCTTTTTGTGCCGGCAGACCAGCCTGCTCACAGCAGCTGCGGAAACCGGGAAAGTGGTCAATGTAAAAAAAGGGCAGTTCCTGAGCCCGGAAGCCATGCGTTTTGCCATGGAAAAGATCGTGGAGTCCGGGAATGACAAGGTAATCCTTACCGAGCGGGGCACCACCTTTGGTTATCAGGACCTGATCGTGGATTTTCGTTCCATTCCCATTATGCAATCCTTTGGGGCTACCGTGGTGTTGGACTGTACG
>CAYVVK010000190.1:7830-10335 GCA_964454855.1 uncultured Phaeodactylibacter sp.
GCAGCAGCCCAATCAGGCGGCAGGCGTGACCGGCGGGCAGCCTGCTCTGATCGAGGCCATCGCCCGTGCCGGAATAGCCGCCGGCGCCAATGGCTTGTTTATAGAAACCCATCCGCGCCCGTCGGAGGCCAAGTCGGATGCGGCGAACATGCTGCCGCTGGAACGCCTGGAACCGCTGCTGGAAAAGCTGGTGCGGATTTACGAGGTAGTGATAGAAGCGGAGCCACACAGATTGTAAAAAACCTTCATACATGCAGGCAGCGTTTTGCAGGTTTGGAGCATCTTATAAGTAAAGGCCGGGGCTTATCCCAACGGCAACTGTATCAACTAAAAAAAACAGAAATATATATTTCATCACATAAAAGGAGGCCGCCTATGAGATCTACGCAACTACACACCTTAATATTTACTGCCCTCCTCTTGTTCGCAACGCTTACTATTTACGGACAACAGGCGGGGAAAACGCTCGTCAAATCCTTCAACCTGGAGGGCAACCAGCTGGTGTCCCTGGATGTCGAAGGCCCGGTCGAGCTCAGAACCTGGGACAATAACTACCTGCGGGTACACATGGAAATCTCCCTGGAAGACGGCAGCGAAGGGCTGCTGAAATCGCTGGTGCAGGCCGGCCGGTACCAGCTGCGCCACGAGATCGGCGAACAGGCCTACAAAGTGTTCGCCCCGGAATTGGCCAGGGAGGTCAAAATAGGGGGGAAACTCCTGGAAGACAGGGTGTCCTACCTTGTTTTCCACCCCAAAAATGTAGTCGTCCAGGTGCCGCAAAAAAAGCTGGAAGCCGAAGGGGCTGCTTCTTCTTCGCTCTGAGCAACTTTTAAATTCAGCCGGACGTTATAAGGGTGTAGCGCTAAACAGCGCTACACCCTTATTTTATATATTTTGCCGGGAAACCCTACAACTCCTTCATTCCGAACAAATAGCATCATGAGAATTTTCGTCCTGTTAGCCACTCTCCTGCTGGGCAGCATGCCCGGTAAAGCACAGTTGGTAAAGACCCTGCATCAGGCCTACGAGGTGCCGGACAGCATTTCCTTTCTTTCCTTTCAGTTGCACGAAGAAGATAAGTTTGAGGTAGTGCCCTGGGCGGGCAATACGATCATGACGGAAAGTAAGATCAAGATATACTACGCCTCCAAAGCCGTTTTTGACTTTTTCCTGGAAAAAGGCCGCTACAACTTCAACAGCCAGGCCGACGCCGACACCCTGCTGCTGGCGGCCCAGGATGCCAAACGGCTGGCCATCAAATCGGGCAATACGGAGTGTTTCGAAGAAGTGGCCATCCGCATCTTCATACCCGACAGTTTTGCCAAAGTCACAGAAACGGTGTGGTCCCGCCCGGTAGAAGAAGAGGAGGAAGGCAGCCAGGAAACAGCCCGCAAGCCACTGGCCCGCGAACGTGCTGATGTCAGCGAGGCACTGAGAGAGGCCGTACAGCCTCTGCAGCCCGAAGCAGACAGCCTTTCCGGCAAACCGGCAGTGCTGCCCGATCCACGGGAACTTACCAAACCCCCCAAGAAAGAGGGCGAAGGACAATGATCAAAGCAGTGGAATTGAAAATGCTACCTGCGGAAGCTGCCGACGAGGCGCTCATCCGGCAGCGCGCCCTGCAGAAGAGTAAGATACCCGCCGAAGAAGTGGAAAGCGTTCGGGTCACACGCCGGTCCATCGACGCCCGGGGCTCACGGCCCTTTGTGCGGCTGCGCGCCGAGGTATATACCGGAGAGCCTTATAAGCCAGAGCCTTCCCTCATTGCCGGATACAGGCGCGTTGACAAGGCTCCGCCGGTGATCATCGTGGGAGCCGGCCCGGCCGGGTACTTTGCCGCGCTGGAACTGATCGAGCTGGGCCTGCGCCCCCTGGTCTTCGACCGGGGCAAGGACGTGCAGGCCCGCCGCCGCGACCTCCGCGCCATTCAGCAGTTCGGAGAGGTCAACCCGGATTCGAACTACTGCTTCGGCGAAGGCGGCGCGGGAACCTATTCCGACGGCAAGCTCTATACCCGCTCCCACAAACGGGGCAATATCGAAAAGGCCATGCGGCTGTTCGTCGAGCATGGCGCCCATCCCGACATACTGGTAGATGCCCACCCGCATATCGGTTCCAATAAGCTGCCAAAGATCGTGGCGAACCTCCGGGCTACCATCCTTGAGTATGGAGGGGAGGTACACTTCGACAGCCTCGTCACGGATTTCATCCTGGAAGGGGGGCAGATGAAGGGTATTGTGGTGAACGGAGAGGAGGAACACCGCGCCGAAGCCGTGATACTGGCCACCGGGCATTCTGCCCGCGATATATACCATCTGCTTCAGAAGCGGGCCATCCGCATAGAGGCCAAGCCTTTCGCACTGGGCGTCCGCATTGAGCATCCCCAGCTGTTGATCGACAAGATACAGTACAACCAGTCGCCGCGCGAAGCACACCTGCCGGCCTCGAGCTACCGGCTGGCCTGCCAGGTGAAGGGGCGGGGCGTTTTCTCCTTCTGCATGTGCC
>CAYVVK010000191.1:0-10305 GCA_964454855.1 uncultured Phaeodactylibacter sp.
TGGGGCACCTGCTGGGAAGTAAGAAGGCAGAGCCCTATAACCTGGGCTACCTGGCTTATACCGCCGACAGTAGCTTTATAATAAAGGAAGTAGAAATACCGGTGCGCGATATGATGGAGCTGCCCCTGGACAGCCTGGGCAGGAAGTACGGTGGCGAATATTTATCCGGCCAGCTGCAGGTCAGCCAGACCGCTAAGATGATCCGGCAGGGCGATAACTTCTCCCGCTTTGCCCTGAGCAACCTCATCTGGATGGTGCTGTTGATGATGCCGGCCCTGGCGTTGCTTCTTAAACTGCTTTACATCCGCCGCCATCGGTACTACGTCGAGCACCTGGTCTTTTCTTTTCACTACCATGCTTTTGCCTTCCTGCTGGTGTCTGTGGTGCTTTTAGTGATGTACACGGATTGGGACCAGCATTCCGGTTGGCTGGATGACGGCTTCCTCATCAGCATGGCCTTTTTGTGGATACTCATCTACCTGTTCATTGCCATGCGGCGCTTTTACCAGCAGCATTGGTTCAAGACTTTTATCAAATACAGTATCATCAACTTTTCGTACACCTTTATTTTTACCCTATTTTTGCTGCTCACCCTGCTGGCCACAGCCCTGTTATTTTAATGTAAGGATCAGGTAGGCGTTAAGTCCGTTGAAATCGCTTTTCGCAGCTCGCCGTTTGCTGTTCGCAGGCCATAGTAAATGGCTCCAAAGAGTTACAAGTAATTGATGTGATCCGGAATCAACGCTGTTAAAAAAAAAAGCATATGCCTTACGATCAGTACGAGACCGTCATCGGTTTGGAGATACACGTTCAGCTGTCTACGCAGAGCAAGGCCTTCTGCGGTGCTGACGCCACGTTCGGCGGGGCGCCGAACACCCAGGTGAGCCCCATATCGCTGGGCCACCCCGGCACCTTGCCCCGCCTTAACAAAAAGCAGGTGGAGTATGCTGTGCGCCTCGGCCTGGCCCTCGGCAGCCAGATCAACCTCACCAATACCTTCGACCGCAAGAACTACTTCTACGCCGACCTGCCTAAAGGGTATCAGATCACACAGGATAAAACCCCCATTTGCACAGGTGGTAGCCTTCAGGTGAAGGTAGGAGAGGCCGAAAAGGAGATACGCATCCACCATATTCACATGGAAGAAGATGCAGGCAAGTCGATGCACGATACCGGCGGCCCCTATTCGCAGATCGACCTCAATCGCGCCGGCGTCCCCCTGCTGGAGATCGTCTCCGAGCCCGACCTGCGCTCCGCCGAGGAGGTGGACGCCTATATGTCGGCCATGCGGCAATTGGTGCGGTACCTGAGCATATCGGACGGCAACATGGAACAGGGATCCATGCGTTGCGACTGTAATGTGTCGGTGCGGCTTAAAGGCGAGGACAAGCTGGGCGAGCGCTGTGAGATCAAGAACCTCAACTCCATGCGCTACGCCCGCCGCGCCATAGAATACGAAGTGAAGCGGCAGGTCGATCTCATCGAGTCGGGTGGTAAAGTGGAACAGCAAACGCTGAATTTTGACCCCGTGACGGGCATCACCGCCCCCCTGCGCGATAAGGAAGATGCTCATGACTACCGCTATTTCCCGGAGCCCGACCTGCCACCGGTAGTGCTCAGCCCGGAGTATGTAGAAACCATTCGCAAGGGCCTGCCTGCCCTGCCCTGGGAACTGTATGAGCGTTTCCAGAAAGATTACCAACTGCCAGAATACGATGCCAACCTCCTTACCGAGGAACAGAGCACTGCCCTGTTTTTTATGGAGCTGGCCCGCCATAGCTCCAATCACAAAGGGGCATCCAACCTCATTATCAATAAAATCCTGCCGTACTGCAACGAGACGGGCATCGAAATTTCCGCTTTCCCCGTCGGCCACCCTCAGCTGGCGGCCTTCATCGGGCTGATCGAGGAGGGCAAGGTGGCCAGTGCCATGGCCTACCAGCACATCTTTCCGGTTATGGTGGAAGAGCCGCAGCGCCCTCCTGTGGAGATTGCCAAATCTCTTAACCTCATACAGACCTCGGATGAAAACCTGCTGGAACAACTGGTGGAAGAGGCCCTGGCCAATAACCCCGATGAGGTGGAGCGCTACCGCAAGGGCAAGAAAGGCCTCATGGGCTTCTTCATGGGGGAAGTGATGAAGGCCTCCCGGGGCAAGGCCGACCCTAAGGTGACTAGTAAGTTGCTGCGGGAGAAGTTGGGGTAGCCGCCAGGCGGTTTTAAACTGCCCGGCGGCTATTGGCTTCTGAGCAGGCCAGGCCCAATCAATCTTGCCCCTTCCCCGGGAAAGCCTTACCTTGTTGGTACACTACAGTATAACCACCATGAAACAGCTTCCCATTTTCGAAGAAGACAAGGAAAACCTCAAACGCTATTATAGCATAGGCGAAGTAGCAGAGATGTTTGAAGTGTCGAACTCCCTGATCCGCTTCTGGGAGAACGAGTTTGATTTTCTCAAACCCCACAAGAATAGTAAGGGCGACCGCCGGTTTACCGTACAGAATATCGAGCAGTTGTACCTCATTTACCAATTGGTGAAGGAGCGGGAGTTCACCATCAACGGCGCGCGCAAGGAAATACAGCGGATTCAGGAGTGGGAAAAGGAAAAACAGGAAATGATCGGAAAGCTGCAGGGCATCCGGAGTTTTCTGGTGGAGAGGAAAGAGCAGAATGATTTTTGAATCATAATACCCAAAAACAAGCATGTTCAGATTGCGCTACTTACTGCCCATGCTACTGGGCGTACTCCTTATTTTCGGTTGTGAACAAGAACAGGAAGAACCCCAATTGCCTGACGGGCCAAACAGCTCTACAAGAAACTGGAGAACGGCAATATGATCGTATCCAGCCGACAAGGGGTGGCTTACCATTCCTTGGCCTTTTCTGAGATCTCCATGCTGGGCGAGGCCATTCAAACCTACGAGGTGCCCAACCTCATGCACTACGAGGTGGAGGAACTGTCCAACGGCAATATCCTGCTGTACGACAACGGCAACTACCGCAATGCCTATGAAAACCCAATGCGCCGGAAGAATTCTACAGCCGCGCCATAGAGTACCGGATAGACGAGAGCAACGGCACCGTTGAGCTCGTCTGGGAGTTCGACTACCACGAAGAGCTCTTCACCGTCGCCACCGGCGATGTGGACTACCTCCCGGAAAGCGGCCACCGCCTGATCGGCTTCATGAACGCCAGCCCGAATACCCCTAAAATCGTGGAGCTGGATGCGGAGGGCCATGTTGTTTTTGAGGTGGATGTGAATCCTGGGGCTAGTTATTATCGGTGTGAGAAGAGTGGGGTTTATTGGGAGATGTGAGAGGAGGGCGGAGCTCCGGCTCCGCCCTGAAATTACTCTGACCCGCTGTACGCTGGACTACACATCATCCAGAGATTTCGTTAACTGATCAACTTCATATTCAAAAAGGTCAACGATTGGTATAGCTTTAAGGCCAGATATCATTAATTTAATATCCTCAGGTAATGCCATTTTGCCGTATAGAATAGGGATCACTACTTTTTTCTCCTCCAATGCATATCTGATTTCTTTTTCCACCCAATCCGATTCGATGGAGTTGGCTGACAGTACAATTAGGTAATGGCTAGATTTAGCAATGCCGCCAGCGATTGTTTTATATAGATCATTACCAGGCAGGATTTCATTTTCATCTATCCAAAATGTAATACCCTTAGCTTTTAGCTTTTCAACAAATAACTTTACAAAGTTACGGTCTTTAGTAGAATAGGAAATGAAAATAGAAACCTCTTTACGAATGACACGTTGGATTTTTTTGTGAATTTTTTCAAAATCATCCTCGTGTTTAAGAATGAAGTCATCAGCCCCGAAATCTAATAGCGCCTCTCTCATAACATTGCCCCTATCCAAACTGGAAATAGTGATAATGGGTACCCTTTTGTTGTTTTTTCTAATCTGCTGAAATAATTCGAATCCATCTGGCTGATTCGTATCATGAGGAGGGTCAATAAGCAGATCCAATAGAATAGCTCTGTAGTTGTTATTTTGAATTTTTCCTAAGACTCCGTTCTTGCTGTGAGCGATATCAAGAATGTATACGTTTCCCAGAGCATCTCTAAGCACCTCACAGTATTCTTTGTCGTCGTCTATCAATAGTAATCGTGGAGGTTTCATGGCAATATAGATTTTCACTCATGCATTAATTTTGGATGTAGTTATATACAATAAGCATTGTATCAAATGCCAATATTATGCCAGTTTGATAGCGTTGGGCATCGGCTGGCCTCTACGATCATCAAATGGCTTAAAAGCATCTGGTAAATATTTGAATATCAAATAAATAAGGAAATGCACTAACTACATCGGCCAAAGGTTTTCAATAACCAGCCTTAGAGTATCCCGAAGTGAGGGGAAGACCCGAATTCCACCAATGCTCGGATTTTCTTTCTAAAAAGTTTAGAATATAGGTTAAATATATAACATTACCTCAAATTCGAATTTTTGCAAACACGTCTACGGAACTAGTGGCTGCCGGCAAGAACTTCATCCTGGCACATTGATCAGGAACCAAAAAGGAGCTTCACCAGATTGTATTTCAGTTGAATATCATCCGACATTTGTATGCCATCTTCAAACGCCTCCAAGATGGACTCGATAGGGCGGTAGGTAGTGAAACTAACATGAGAAGGGCTTGCTTTAACCTTTTCCCACCAAAGAGACTGGGCACCCTCCGCCACTATTACCAGTATGAAGTCTCTTTTTACCTCTTCCGGTTTCTTACCCTGTAATACTTCTTCATTTATAAAATCAATGATCTCTTCTTCAGTATAATAGCTTCCATCTTTGTTCTTCAGTTTTTTGATAAATGACAGGTGGAGAATAACAAAATGGTATTTCAAGAAGCCATCGCTTCTTACCAGGCTCCAATCTTCATTTGTTTCATCACGGAAATCCAGAAATAGTTTTTCCCGATATAAGTCTAAATGCTTCAATTGCCATTGTTGCTTAGTCCCATCTCCGGGTATATTACTATTTTTTACCGTTCGGTTGGTTCTGACGTTTAGCCGGTTGTATATTTGGTGGTCAAAAATGCAGATGTGAGTAGCAATTACTTCCAAAAGTTCACAGGCATCTTCTGGCGCCATTTCCCGCAACTGTTCCATTGACAGCCCTCGGCAAAATCTTCTAGCAAATTTCCCATTGGAATTATATATTATTTTATTTGCTTTCGCCTCGAACCGGGTGCCGTGAGCCAGTGATATCTCCGTTCTCGAAGGAATGCTCTGGTATCTTTCCACATAGGCCGGATCGGCATCATTGGATGCTATCTCTTCTTTGTTTTCGAAGCTGATTTGCTTTTCTTTCTCCCAAAATGTGATGCGGCCTATTCGCGTTATACCCTCTGTAAAATCTATAACAAAATCGAGGTTGCCCTCTACAGATTTCAGCCATATAGGCAGCCAATTCAAATATGCTTCTTCCACTCCGCGGAGGTGAGTAGTATCTTTGGAAAAGAGTCGGATCAGCCCCAGTTTTCTGTATTCCCAGTAAGTATCCAAGGGGGCATCAATGAGGTGTATAAACTGATAACGGGCTAAATTCTCTAAACCGTGTTCCGTGTCATAAAGGTCATCTTTTTCAATAGTATATATATCGGCTGCCTTCCAGATATGAAAGTATTTCTTAAGGTACCCAAACTTTACATCAGGAGTAAAAACTTTTTCGAACTCTTCGATGAAGAGTTCCCGGGAGGAGAGTTCTTTTAACTTTCTGTTACTGACCTCAAAATCTATTTGTCTGCCATTATACGATGGCTCCTCGATTTTCTGAAAAGCTGATTTCACCCATGGATAATATATTTTACCGATACCGGAGCTTTTATCCTGGACTTTGTGAAAAGAATTGGTGAGTAACATCGAAGCACAGATCTTATCATGGTATTGGCCGCCAAATTTTGGCTGATAGGAGTCGTCCGTGATAATATCCAGGTCAAGACCGTTAACCCTATTTATCAGAAGGTTAGGGCTTACTTCGACAGGATGTTTTATCCAGACGCCGATTTTAAAAAACTGTGGGGGCTCGGTATTGTCTGTTGATTCCGTGTCCACCCACATGTTCTGTACAGATATATTAAGTGTCAGGCCTTCTTCCTGTATGGTTTTTAATGCTTTGCCTTCAAAATGTTTGATATTCCGAATTTTGTTCTCCAGCAAAGTAAACAAGGCGTGTTTACCAACTACGCCTCCCGGAAAGAAGGCTTTACAATTTTGCAATTCGGGCTTCAGTTCCTCGAAATAGGGACCTTCAATCACGAAAGCACTTCTTTCTGAATTTTTCGGGCTTTTCGCAAAATCTTCAAGGTCAATGGTAGCAAAAGTGCCGTCTAATAGTTTGCCATTTCTGCCTTTTTTTATCACTTTGACATTGTAAAAGGGGTTGGTGGCTTCTTTTACCTCTTTCTCGTATAGGGTAATGTTGATATATAATTTCCGTACCTGCTGGCTGATGGCCAAAGTACCCAGATAAAGAGGGTTATGAATAAATTCATTCCACAATAAATGGAAGAGGTTATCGGTTTCTCCGGTCAAATTGTTTTCCCGGGTAATACCGCCCCAAAAAGCTCCTTTTTCCATTAGGAATTTGAAAAGAGGGTATAACTCCTTGGAGAAATTCGGTTTGTCGGCTACTTTAGCATAGAGAATGAGGGGGTTAAACTGGTACTCTGAGAAACTCTTGACTAATTCTGTGTATTCTGAATACTCTTTAAACCACCAGGACAGTGTAGCTAAGCTGTGGATACTGATATTCTGGACAAAAGAATCCAGCAATATACTGAAAGTAGCCGTTTTGTGGTACTGCTTCTTAACTCTTTTAGTCACCGCTTCGTTCTGGCTGATCCGGTCCCGGTGATAGTGTTCCGAAACATCATAATACAATTTAATCCTGCAATCTTTCTGAATAGGGTTCGAATCATCAATACGGTTCAAAGCATCCCGGATCAGAGATTGCTTCGTGATCCCTTCTCCGGCCAGTTCCCAGTTCAGCGCAAGGTTATCATATTCGATTTGAAATAACCTGATTAGGCGTTTTACGGTTGCACTGTCTGCAAATTTTGGAGCAGCTTTCTTTTCAAATACGATCCAGGTAATGCCTTGGAATAAGCCTAGGCCTAACACGGGAATACCAATATATTTATCTCTTTCTATGTCAAAATAGTCAGAAATGATTGGATATTCATTCTTTTGCAGGACGTTATCCAGGCTTTGAAAATAGTCTTTCAGAGAACGGACATCAATATCAGCCAAAAATAATTTCCCATCCCGGAATTTGTCGAAATACTCGATGGTCTCTGCGCCATCCATATCCCGAGTGATGATCCGGTTTTTCAAGGCCTCCCAATTTGTATTCCTTTCAATTTGCCATTCTTTTTTATTCTTCCCCATCTTATTCGCGTATGGCGGATCTTCCAACTCCAGGATGTAGCGTTGCTTTTCCGTTCCACAATACATAAGTGCCTCTATATCTTCCCTGTCCTGCGCCCAAAGTTCTCTAATGCGTTTAGGATCTCGGTCGAACAGGTTGGTGATCAGGGTAAACCGGGTATCCAATTCTTCAATATGGAAAACCAATCCATGCAGCCGATCGTGCAGTACTTCTCCAAAGGACTGAAATTTAGGAATGGTGAAGTAAATGTTTTTTCTATATGAGGGGGTAGTGGAATTGGGGGCCATACTGCTAATGGGGTTTAAATCGGATAAACAAACTCTAATGTAATTTGTACTTTTTACAGATAACTGGAAAATTTTTGAAAAGGCCTTTCTCTTTGTGTTTTTTGTAATGGCTATTTATTCTATTTCGCAATTGATCCAGGTTTTTAAAGCCTAACTCGGCGACGACCAACTTTTTCTTTTTTAGCCTGATCAATGCCTCTTCGATCCTTTCAAGTTCTTTACGAGCAGTACTGGTATGAATATCCTCTTTCTCATTACCTGCATCTCTGATATTTGATACAACATTGGTTACTGCAGGAGAAGTTTTGGACGGATAGCGCATTTCTTCCGGCAGCAGGGATACGTCAATGATATCCTTCTTGGCGATCTTCTTTTTCAGCAGGAGGCGATTGATGATAATTGTCAATTCCCGAATATTGCCGGGCCAGTGATAAGCTAGAAACTTCTCGCGGACAGCCACATCAAAAATATCCGGCGTTTTTCCTTTTTTTAACAGATAATGTTTAATTAGCGATGGAATATCCTCCCGCCTTTCTCTTAGAGGCGGAATGGTGATAGGGAAGTAATTCAGCCGATGGTAGAAGTCTTCTCGGAAATTACCCTTTTCTACTTCTTCTTTTAGGTCTTTGTTTGTTGCCGCTACAATTTGCACATCAACGTGGCGCCCTTTTCCACCTACGGGCCTGATCTCCTTTTCCTGTAAGAACCGGAGGAGTTTCGCCTGAAGATCCAGGCTGATTTCTCCGATTTCATCTAAAAAGATCACTCCGCTGTCGGCTTCACCCAAGGCACCTGTAGAATCTGCAATAGCATCGGTGAAAGCACCTTTTTTATGGCCGAAAAGGGTGCTTTCCAGTAAGGTTTCGGCAATTCCCTTCATATTAACGGCAACAAAGGGTTTATCCTTTCTGGCGCCCTGTCGGTGCAGGTAACGTGCCGCCACCTCTTTTCCTACCCCTGTTTCTCCCAGCAGCAGGACAGTAACATCCGGTTCCTGAGCGAGCACAGCTAGTTCTTGCTTTATTTCCAGAACCTTTGGGGTATTGCCTATGAAAGTATGCTCTTTAGGTTCTGTCGCCGAAACCTTTTGTCCTGCTGTCGATACTTTTCTCCCCTCTATCGGGGGCTTTTCTTTTGAAACAAGAGGAGCGATTTTTGTGTCTGCCTTTGTAGGCCTGTCACTAGTACGAGTCGAGTTGGCATTGTTTTCTTTGGAGGCAAGATCAGCGATATTTGCTGCTTCCTCTATTTTCCTGGCCCATTGGGTATAGTTTATACTGTATTTCCTGAAAAAGTGTGCTGCTCCTCTTTTAATGGCTTCTTCAAAGTTTTGATCATTATCATGTTTTGACATAATGATCACCGGCAAATCAGGTTTTTCTTTTTTCAGGTGTTCCAGTAATTTAAATCCGTCTCGGTTGTTTTCATTTCCATAAACCAAATCGAGTAGAACCAGGTCAAATGTATACTGCTCAATTTTCTCTTTAGCCTCCTTAAGAGAAGAAACAGGCCGGATATCGAAAGCACCAGACATACTTTTGACTACCCCCTCCAGAAATTGGACGTCATCATCTACAACTAATATAGTTAGTTTGTCTGCTTGCATGGCTCTGTTTAAACCGTTTTTGCCCGGTCTGAAGCTTTTTTAAACTCAATAAAAGTATTAATTACCTCTAACCATTTATGCGCATCGTATTTGTCTTTAGTCAAATATTTGATTCTATACCGTTGTACTTTTTTTACCACTTCCGGATTGGTTTCGGAAGTTACCACGATAAGAGGTATGTCGGTATATTGGGCTTTAAGTTCTTCCAGAAAATTAAGCCCTTGCAATTCTTTTCTTCCATCGACCTTGAAATAGAGGTCAAGTATGATGAGGTCGAAGAAACTTTCCCGGAGCATATCTCTGGCCTGCTGTATGGTACTTGCTTGTCGGAATAGATGATCTCTGCTCAGTTCTACAATCCGTTCGTACCAATCCATTTCATCCTCCACAACGAGGATACTCGATCTTTCCTGAAATTGCTGTGTCTGATTGAAGATAAGAACTTCACCAATTGAGAAATGGCGCTTGGTCAGTAGGTGAATAAACAGAGTAGTCCACTTTTCCGCGTCAAATAGAGACTTAGAAAGGAAAAAATCTGCTCCTTGATTGATGGTTTCCTGTATGACTTCCCAATCATTGTGCGCCGTTACTATGGATAAGGGAGTATCGGGATACAGCTCTTTCAGTTTGGAAATCAGGTCTAACCCGTTAAGCACGCCTTCGTCCAATTCGAGGTCCAGCAAAATTAGATCGTAATGAGTGTCCGGGCTCAATTGTTTTACCTCTTCCACTCGGAACACGCTGTGAAAAGCAAAACTGGTCAGGTTTTCAATGACCTGATGGTGAAATGTTTTATCGTCATCGATCAATAAGATATACCCAATACTATTGGGATCAACATATTTGGCGTCAATTTGCCGGAAAACCCGAGTAATATCCCCTATGGTATTGAAAGGGTCGAGTTTGCGATATTCTTCCTCTTTTTGGGCCAGTTCTTCATCGCCTAGCGTGAGTTTACTACGGCGCTCCGAAAATAGGGGTTCAACTCGCTGAAT
>CAYVVK010000192.1:0-4108 GCA_964454855.1 uncultured Phaeodactylibacter sp.
AGCTATTCCGCAGACCCGGAGATAGCTAAAATGATAGAAGCTTATATGTTAAACCGGCAGTAAGGATGAAAGATACTCAAGCAGCAAATCCGGAGCATCGAGGCAGGCGGGCCACCATACGGGTTTTCGAGCACCAGTTGTTGAAGGTAGGAGAGGAGATACAGGGCGTATTGTTCTCGGAGCGCCACTTCGAATCCCTGCTTCAGCAATCCGGGCATCATGACGGCAAGTACTTCACGGCCGTGCACCGGGCTATTCGTTTTTCCAGCTATGTCGGCGTATTGCAGGCCGGCAACCTGATCATCGAAGTATTGCCCAAGGCCAGCCGCCCGGGATCTCAGGACGAGGCCTTATGGCAATCCGTTCTGCTGGACATGCTTAGAGCGTGCCGGCTCCTCAGCCTGGAAAGCCTTTCTTCCGCCACCCTCAGCCTGCAACCGAATGGCATTCTTGATCTGTATTTCGCCGTTTTCCTGGAAGAAGTAGAAAGCCTGCTCCGGCAGGGCCTGGCCAGGGAGTACTACCGGCAACGCTCCGAACTTCCTGTGCTCAAAGGCCGGCTGTTGTTCCACCACCACCGCCGGAACCTGCTGCAGCCCGAACGTTTCTATACCGAGCACGACGGCTACGGCTACGGCCATCTGTTCAACCGCATCATAGGCAGTGCGCTGCACCTGCTCCGGCAATTCTCGCTGCCCCCCGCGCTACAGGGCCTTTGCCGGCAGCTAATTCGCCAGTTTCCGGAAGTTGAGCCGCCTTCCTCCCTGCCGGAATGGAGCGATCTTTCCTTCGGGCGAAAAACTCAGCGCTACCGAAAGGCGGTAGAGTTGGGCCTCCTTTTTCTGAAGCAGTACCGGCCGGCATTGCGCACCGGCCAGTATCCTTTCCTGGCGCTGCTGTTCGATATGAACCTCCTGTTCGAAGAGTATGTATTCCGGCAATTGGCCAAACTGAAGGAGGAAGGGCTACAGGCCTACCGCCAGTTGAGCCGCCCTTTCTGGGAGCGCCGGTACCTGCAACCGGATATCGTGCTGGAATACCAGGGCCGGCGTTTTGTCCTGGACACCAAATGGAAAGTACTGCAGCGTGCGAGCCCTTCTTCTGCCGACCTCCGGCAGATGCTCGTCTATGCGCAGTATTTTGATGCCCCAAATGGAGTGCTGCTCTATCCTCAGGCTCACGGCCTGCAGAGCCTGCCCCCCTTGCCCTTTTCACAGCTGGCAAAGAGCGGGCAGCCGATCACCTGCCGTGCCCTGTTTGTGGATATCGTCCGGCAGGGCCAGCTCAACCGGCAGTTGGGAAAAGACATCCTGCAGGCTCTTACTGAAATGCACTCAGCGGTTTGAATAACTGCTGATACAGGCCGGTGGAATCACTCAGGAAATAAGTGTCCGGATTGTAATTGGAGCGGATGATGAACGGCTTCTCCCGGGTAGTATCCCGGTAAACTGTGACCTGGAAAGGGCCGGGAATGTTATTGCCCCGAAGGATGAGTTCCTGCCGGGGGTATTCGCTGGCCTGCAGTTCGTCAAAATCGTCGGCAGGTTCATTGCCCGAAATATTGCGGAGCAGGTTGAGGTAGTTTTCCACCGCCATACTGTCGAGCAGTTGTTCGCCAACCTTCCAGCCTTCGGCAGACTTTTCAAAAACCAGCGTGGTGTCCGGATACTGATATTCGAAGGCCGTCAACTCCATATCCCTTTTCATGCGGATGAGGCTCTTGTTGCGGTAGCTGTCAAAACCCTGGTTGAGCGAAATGAGCTGAAGGCCGTCTACGGCATAGACTACCTTCTGGCCGCTGGGCCGAATGTAGGAAGTAGCGGAGCGCGCCTGCTGGTTGAAATCGAAACGGCCGATGATGAAATCCCCGGCCGGCTCGCCATCGGTATATACCTGGATGTGGGTGCCCGCGCTATCCTGCACTTCATATTCCTCCCATTTATCCTCACTCTTGGCGACGATCTGCCGGGCTTTTACAGCGGTGAGGTTCTGCAGCAGAGAGGAGATGGCTCTTGGGTCAGCCTTTACACTTAGCCGTCCCTGAGTAGCGATCCACTGCTCGCCTTCCTTTTGCAGGTTGAAGGAGGGGGCTTCCCCTTTGGGATCTATCGTAACCGAGGTAACCGCGCTGGTATCCACCTCGATCAGCTCGGCCTGAAAGGTGGTTTCCTTTTTATTAGACAAAAGCCTCGTCAGGCCATAGACGGCCAGCAAGGCGATCAGTACGATAAACAGAGTTCGGTTGTTCATATCCGCTGTTTTTTGGTATTGTCATAAAATCGGGCCAGCAGCCTCCTATGCATGCCCCAACTCCCAACTCCCAAACCCCAACCTAAGCATAGGCCTCCTGCATCCGCTTCAGGCGCTGCGTCTTCTGGCGCTGGTACCGGAAGAAACCATAGAAGAGGACGAGCAATATGGGCAGGCCAAAATTCAGGTATTTGTAAAAAGCCCGGTCGCTGGCGGCCTCTTCTCCCAGGTATTTCTGTTCTATGGGCCGGGAAGCTACGCCTTTGGTGCGCAGTTCGATCAGGCCGGTATCGTCGGAGAGCCAGTCGATGCTGTTGGCCATCAGGCTGATGTTGTCTTCATTCTGCCGGCCCTGCTGGCCGGAAACGGGGAAGTCGCCATCTCCGATAATGACTATGCGGGAAAAGGCCTGGCCGGCAAGCGGGCCCTCAATTACGGCCCCTACCGTGACATTAGCCAGGGGGAAATCGGCATCCGCCCATTGTTTCTGAATGTCGAAGAATACAGGCGCATTGACGATGCCCGCCTGCGCGGAAGTCTGGGCGATGGGTGTAAAGGTGACGGAACTGTCTCCCAGAAACCGGACCGGGCTGGCGAAATTGAGCACTACCTGCTCCAGCCCCTGATTGATGGGGTGCGCCGGGAAGTTGGTGATCACGGGCAGGTACGGAAATTGCAGGGCGGTATTGAAGGTAAAGAAACCCTGTTGTTGCTGCACTTGCACCGAAGCGCACTGGGCATCCAGCAGGAAACTTTGCTCCACCTCAACGCCCTTGCCGCGCAGCCAGTCTTCCAGGCCGGTGTAGACGGCCCTTCCCTGGGCGTTCTGCAGGTCGCCCTCCACTGCGTTGAGGGCGATGAACAGCTGCCCGCCCCGGCTGAGATATTCATCCAGCTTGGCCAGGTGAGCGGGCGGGATGGTATCTGCGGGCGCCACCAGGGCCACCGTTTTGAAGCGGTCAGGGATGGTGGCTTCCTGCTCCAGGCCGATGTTTTCCACATTATACAGTACGCTCAGCGACTGATAAACCTGGCCCAGTTCATTCAGCGAAGGCTCTCCGTGCCCCTGTATCAGCCCTACGGAGGGTTTCTCCTCAATGGCCAGCTTCTTGATGCTGGTCGACAGTTCGTATTCTATAGGCGCCCCCGGCTGTATGAAAGGGATAATCTCCTGCTCATTGCCCATGCGGACCACGGCGCCCAGGAAGGCCTGCTGCTGTTTGGCCTGGTCCTTCTCCCGCAGGGTGATCATTACCGGCCGGATGCCGGCCTGCATGGCCTCCTGCTGTTCGGCCTCCTCGTCGGGGTTGATGAACTGGTAATCGACGTAGCCTTTGGACAGGTTGGCGTATTCCACGAGCATCTCCTGAAAGTCCTGCCGGGCCTTCTCGATATTGGGGGGCATATTCTCCGAGAAGTAGGCCGTCACGGTGACGGGGTTTTCGAGATTGCGCAGTATATCTTTGGTGGCCTTGCTGAGGGTATACTGATTGTCCTCCGTCAGGTCGAGCCGGAAGAACAGCTGCTGTGAGATCAGGTTGGCCACGATGATGATGGCAATGATCAATATTACGGAAACGAGCTTCTTGTTCTTCATGTCCTGCTAACTTCTTTTGGAAATAATGAGTTCGGAAAGGCCCAGCCCCAAGACGATGAGCGAGGCGAAGTAAATGAGGTCTTTGGAATCGATCACCCCTCTCTGTATAGACTGGAAGTGGTAGCGCAGGCTCAGGTTGCGCTCGCCGCTGCCCATCATGCCGCCGCTCACCTCGGGCGAGAGCAACATCGCCACGATGAAGAGGTAGATGCCGTACTCCACGCGGAGTGCGGCGTCGTTAGGATTGGCGCGTACGGACTC
>CAYVVK010000192.1:4118-10278 GCA_964454855.1 uncultured Phaeodactylibacter sp.
AGGCTCAGGTTGCGGAAGAAGGAACCCAGGCCGCCCTGTGTATTGCCGGCCATCACTTCGAAGAGGATGTGAAAGAATATCCCGATGAGGATGGCCGTCAGAAAAGCGACGATCTGATTGCTGGTAATGCTGCTGGCAAACAGGCCGATACTGATGTAAGCGGCGCTCATCAGCAACAGGCCGAGATAGCCGGAAATGGTGGCGCCGTGGTCAATGTCTCCCAGGCGGGCTACCGAGATGTAGTAGGGCAGGGTGAAGGCCAGGGCGATACAGACCATGAGAAAGCAGGCCAGGAACTTACCGGCGATCAGCTGCCGGTCGGAGACGTCCTTGGTCAGCAGCAGCTCGATGGTGCCCGCTTTTTTCTCTTCGGCGATCTGCCGCATGGTGAGGGCCGGCACGAAGAAAAAGAGGGTCCAGTAAGCGATGCTGAAGAAGACCTGCAGGTCGGCCTGTTTGCGGAAAAAGATGTCTCCCTGCCCGATGAGCTCCAGGGGGTCCCAGGTGAACAGCCCGCTGAGGCCCAGGAAGGCGATCAGGATCACATAGGCGATCAGGGAATCGAAAAAGGAACCGAGTTCTTTTTTAGCGATAATCCAGATTGGGTTCATAGTTTTTCGGTTTATCCTAAGGCCATGGCCATGGCCGTCCATTGGTTATTTGATGGTCAGGTTGCGGAAGATGTCTTCCAGGCGGGTTTCAAAGGGGATCATTTCCGCCAGTACCCACTTGTTTTTGACACAAAGCTCAAAGATGGCGCGGTTGGAGAGCTGCTCAGGTTTGCTCTGCAGTTCGAAACGCCCCTCTTCTGCATGGAGAATGTCTGCACTGGCTACAGTAGGCAGTTGCATCAGGGCCTGGTGGATGATGTTGGCCTCACCTCCTTCGATGCGTACCCGCAGCACCTGCTGGCCCTGTGCCTGTTTGCGCAGGGTGTCCGCAGTGCCGTCGGCCACGATCTGCCCCCGGTTGATGATGAGAATGCGGTCGCAGGTAGCTTCCACTTCCGGCAGGATGTGGGTGCTGAGAATAACGGTCTTCTGCCGCCCCAGCTGACGAATGAGCTCCCGTATCTCTACGATCTGGTTCGGGTCGAGGCCGGTAGTCGGTTCGTCGAGGATAAGGATCTCGGGGTCATGGATCATGGCCTGCGCCAGGCCCACGCGCTGGCGGAAGCCCTTGGACAGTTCCCGGATGCGCTTGTGTTTTTCCACATCCAGCCCGCATACCCGCACCATCTCCCGGATGCGGGAGGGAATGTCGCTTTGCGGCACCCGTTGAAGGGCCGCACAGAATTCCAGGTAATCGATCACGGGCATATCCGTGTACAGGGGATTGTGTTCGGGAAGGTACCCGATGAACTTCTTGGTGTTTCCGCTGCGAATGGATTGTCCACCGATAAGGATATCGCCGCTATCCATTTCCAGATAGCTGGTGATCATTTTCATGGTGGTGGTCTTCCCGGCGCCGTTGGGGCCCAGAAAACCAAGGACCTCTCCGGTGTGGACCTTAAAGGAAATATGGTCTACTGCTTTCTGAAATCCGTAGCTCTTGCTTAGGTTCTGAATCTGTATATCCATAGTGGTTTCGTCTGCGCATTGGCTTTATTGAAAAATAGCATCAGAAATCAGAATCAGGGGCCAAATTTAAAATTTTTTACCTGAATTTTGAAAGCTCCCGATTGGGATTAGCTGGCAAATCCACTAATTTTACCGATTCACCGAACAAAATTTTGCACCCATGAAGAGCGTGTTTTTTACTCTAAGCCTGTCTGTTTTCCTTGTCTCCTGCCACAGCGGCTCCGACAGTGCGCCGGCAGCTGCCCAAGATACCCCGGCACCGCCCGCCTATGAACTGGAAGACATTCCCGGTGCGGACGCCAGCCGGGCGGTACTTCGTGACGGAGAGGGGCAGCTCCTGGAAGAGGGCACCCTCCGTAGTGGCCTGAAAACGGGTACCTGGATAGCATATCATCCCGGCGGGGAGTTTCCCAAAACCGCCGTCAGTTACATCAACGGTATGTATAACGGGCCCTATATGGAGTTCAATGCGCGCGGCCAGCTGGAACTGCGCGCCACCTACCTGAACAATAAACTTCACGGGCCCTGGGTCAAATACCGCTTTGGCCGGCCGGAAGCAGAGGCCGGGTATAAGAACGGAGAACTCCATGGTACATACCTCGGGTACGATACCAAGACCGGAAAGGTACAAAAAGAGATCAACTATAAGAATGGTGTACAACACGGCGCCTATCGCTTTTACAATGAAGAAGGCGTGGTTACCCTGGAATACGAATACCGCGATGGGGAGAGAGTAGGAGGGGGAATAAAAAATACGGAGGCGGCACAGTAGCCGTTAGTTCAATAGCCAAAGCGCTGGCTTCGGCTATTGCAACATGGTGCTATTATCCAGCATTACCAATTCCTTAGGGATACAGGGCCTGTATTCGCGAATTCAGACGTCAGGCCTGCCTGGCTGATTTCCAGGGAAAGGGCAGTGTTTCAACCGGCTTTTGTGAGAAACTTCTTGGGCGTCATGCCTACGCTCTCCTTGAATACCTTGTAGAAGGTGGATTTGTTCTTAAAGCCGCACTGCAGCGCAATACCGAAAAGGGTGAGGTTGTCATTTGCCTCGTCGAGGATCTTGCGTTTGGCATCTTCTACGCGGTAAGCATTGATGAACTGCTGAAAATTTTGGCCGGCATGGTGGTTGACCACCTGGGAGAGGTATTTGGTATTGGTGTGTAACTTATCGGCAACGTCCTTCAGGCTCAGGCCGGGGTCGAGGTAGAGTTTCTCCTGTTCGACCAGGTCTTTCATACGGAAATACAGCTTCATCTCTTCCATGCCCTTGAGGCTGCTGGAGCTGTATTTGTTTTCCAGTTGAAGCAGGGGGATGGAGGAGGTGTCCTTGACGACATCGCCGTCTACCTCGAAGGCGATGTAATTGGTCACTTCCTGGGTTTTATTGAAAATCGGATGAATGACCAGTTTGCAAAGGTACTCTTCCCCATTCTTACGGTAATTCGTGATTTCATCCTTTACAGGGACCTTGCTCTCCAGGGCCTTTCTGATGCGGTGGATGGCATCCCGCTCGGAATCGGGGCCCTGCAGAATACTCGGCTTTTTACCCAATACTTCGCTTAAGGTATAACCCGTGATGGAGGTAAACTCTTCATTTACCCATAAAATATGCCTTTTCGAATCAGTCAGGATAATTGCAATGTTCGGAGCCATTTGATCAGCATTGTCCGGTTAGAGGTATTTTGTTTAACCTTTTCTGGCGGTTGGCCCATGAAAGTTAAACAAACGTAAATTGTTGATATTCAAAGAATAATATAGGCTTTTCGCGCTACTGAAGCAAGGGTTTGAAAGGCCTTTACAGGTAAAAAACACATCTGCAAAAAAAATGTTGAAGCCCTTGTGCCCGGCCTTTCGGAGCGGAGCCCTGATTTATTAGCCTAAGCTTCCCGGCTGCGGAAAGGAATTGGTATATTTGAGCTAACGGATTTTGGAAACCCATTAACAGCGGCACTTAATGATCACTCAAGTTGAGGAAATCTCCAACGCCTTATGGCAGGAAGACGAATGGAACATCTATCGGAATGCCCTTCCCCTGCAGCCCGGCCGAATCGACATTACCCGGCTGGAAGAAGATTTTGCATTTTTGATTCTGGACAAATTGCTGAAAGGAGAACCCTTCGAAGCCCGCCTCAAGCCTTCTTTTCCTATAGCGGAAAAACTGGAATCCATTTATTTCGAAGCCCGTTCGGCAGCGCGGGTCCGGGGCTTTCAGCCGTTTGGGCTGGGCTACCCGTTCTACCTGGCCCAGGATATTGAGGGAGCGGCCATAGCTGCACCCTTGTTTATCTGGCCTTTGTCTATAGACCCCAGTGCCAAACATAACGGAGGATGGATCATCTCCCGGCAGCCTTCACAACCGCTGTACTACAACCGTTTCCTGGTGCAATACTGGGAAGAACGCTCGGGATTGGAGATCGCGCCCTTTCTCGAGGAGGCGCTGCAGGATGGCCCTCCGGACGCCAGCGGCCTGGCCGGTATCTGCCTGGAGCTCTCCAGCCGCCTCGGCCTGGAAAATGCGGCGCACGGCATCGCCATAGCCAGTACTCCCGCCCTGGAGGAATTGGCCCAGCTCAAAGAGAGGGAGCAATTGCACTGGTCAGGTGTCTTAGGCCTTTTTCCTCCCCATAGCCTCCTCTTCCGGGAACCGGCGCCTCCGGCTCAGGAAGACAGCCGGCCTTCTGCCCGTCTCCATTCCTTCGGCCTGCTTCCCCTGGGCCCCCATCAGGCCACGGCAGCGGAGCAATTCTTCAATCACCGGCTCACGCTTATTACCGGAGCAGCAGGCACCGGGAAGACTCACCTGGCCCTGCACCTGCTTACCAACGCCCTTTCCAACCGGCACCGCTGCCTGCTCGTTTCCAACCGGCTTGGAGTATTGCGTACCTTCCAGCAACAACTGGAACAACTCGGCCTTAGCCGGCTGTCCTTTCTGTTGCGCGATGCCGGCCAGGATATTCCCCTTTTCCTGGAGATACTTCGCGCCGCCGCCAATGCAAAAGAGCCGGAACTGCCCGTTGCCTCCGGAAATTTTAACGTATTGGCCAGCCGCGCAGAACGGCTGAAAAACAAACTGGATAACAGCTACCTCTCTTCCCGGGCGCCTGCCTTTGGGAAGGCCAACTGGACGGAAACGGTGGGCTTCTACCTGCAAAGCATCCGGAAAGAAGGTAAAGAATTGCTGGGCACCCAGCTCAACGCGCAGGATTACCAGTTTACCTACGAAGAATACCGGGAACTCAGTGCGGCTATCCACTCCTGCCGGAAGCTCTATACTGATGCCGCGGTCCTGCGCAGCCCCCTGAATAAATTGCATTCCGGCATTTTTCTGCGCATGGACAAGGAGGAGGCCCGGCAATTTGTGGATGAAAAGACACAACAGATGCTGGAAAAGGCGATCAGCCTGCAGCATTGGTACATCAACCGCATCAACACTTATTCGGAACGCCTGTCGGGGCATTACGAACAACATTACCAGGAATACGCCCGGCGAACGGCGAGCTTGAAGGACAGGACAGAAGAGTACAAAGGGCATTTCGGCGAGGCATTCACCAGAAACGGCCTGAGCGGCCTGCGTATGAAAGCCGTTTTCTCGGGTAAGGCCAGGGAGGTGCTGGCAGCCCGGCAGAAGGTGGCTTCCGATTTCGAACGCCTGGGCAGCGACTTCGCCGATGACGGCTACTTCGAATTCCCCTTTCCGGAGGCAGATGGAGGGAAGAACATCCCGCAGATCCTTCACACCCTGCAGGATTTCGAACAGGCGCTGATGCGCTGGCATACGGGGCTGCGAGAAGCCGTTCAGGAAGAGGTCAGCCGCCTGAGCACAAAGACCGCGAATCCCCGGCTCGGCTTCGGGCAGGAAGTGGAAGAACTGGAAGAAAGCCTCGACCGCCTGCTGGAGCAAATCAATGAGAGTGGCCTGTACCAGCTGCCCGTCAGCCATAAGATGCTGACCCTGCCCAAGCGGCAGCGCTTTCTGGATGAGGTGATCGAACAGATGGAGGTCACAAGGCGGTCGATGGATGAATTCAGCCACTTTTACGACTGGCAGCGCAACTGGCTGCAAATGAGCGCCAATGCCCGCCGCCTGGCCAAAGCCCTGATCAAGGTGCGGGCCGGAGACTGGCAGGCGGCTTTCGACAGCTGGTTCCTGGACAACTGCCTGAGCAGCAAATACCAGGCCAGCCTCCCCCCCGAACCTTCCAGCCTGGCCGAGCTATCGGATACCTATGAAGAACTACGGCAGCTAATGGTGCCACAGATCCTGCAATACTGGCATCAGGAAAAGGAGCGGGAATTGCGAAAGCTGAAGCGTACAAGCCGTCCCGGCTATCAGTTCATAACGGGCAAACGGCCATCCGGAGAAGAAAGTAAGCTGCGCGGCCTTGGAAAAGCCGCCAAGCCGGCTGTCACCGCCGTCATGCCTGCCCTCCTGCTCACCCCTCAAATGGCAGAGGCCCTCTTTTCCGACAGCCCCGGCCTTTTCGACTGCGTGCTGGCGGACGAGGCTTCTTTCCTCCACCCCCGGGAGGTGGACTTCCTGCGCGGGCTGGGAAAACAACTGGCCTTTTTCAGCCAGG
>CAYVVK010000193.1:0-10255 GCA_964454855.1 uncultured Phaeodactylibacter sp.
CATTCGTCGTGTTTTCTTTCACAAGCATATTTCTGTTCCGATTATTTTTTCTGATTGGACGGCTTCTCTGATGCTTTCCGGCCGGGTGCCATTGATGATCCGGGCGGAGCGGGCGCCCTGCCGCAGGGCGGCCTGGCAGGATTCCAGTTTGGGGATCATGCCACCCTGAATGACGGTGCCGAACAGGGGCGCCAGTTCTTCCAGGTGTAATTTTTGGATGATGGAAGCGGGGTCGTCAATATTTCTGAGCAGGCCATCCACGTCGGTCAACACCAGATAATGATCCGCTTTTAGCGCCCCGGCGAGATGGCCGGCGAACATATCGGCATTGATGTTGTAATCATTGCCGGCCTCATCGGAGGCGATACAGGTGATCACCGGCACATAAGCTCCGGCCAGCAGGGTGTCCAGCAAGCTGGTGTCTACTTTGTCGACATCCCCTACCTGGCCGAGGTCATGGTGTTGTGCTTTGCCTCCCTCCCTGCTGATGTGATAGCGCTTTTTGGCGCGCACCATTTTTCCGTCTTTCCCGGACAGGCCCACTGCTTTGAGGCCGGCTTTGTTCAGGAGGTTGACCAGGCTGCCGTTGACTTCTCCCTTGAGGGCCATTTCGATGTATCTTAGGGCTTCGGGAGTTGTTTTTCGATGGCCTTCGATGAATTCTGATTCAATTTTCACGAGTTCGAGCATCTTCTTAATGAAGGGGCCGCCGCCGTGAACGAGAACGAGCGGAAAGCCCTCATTGTGAAGCTCCCAAATGTTTTGAACGACGGATTGCTTGAGACGTTCACTCAACATGGCATTTCCGCCGTATTTTATCAAGATAAGGGGTTTTTCTTTCATTTTTTCTGCATTATACTATGAATGTTACTTCACGATCTTTCGGGGAATGGCGGTGGGCAGCCGGCTCAGCATCTCATTATTGAGCAACTGGGTGTAATTGGTGAAGGAGCTCACGGCTATGGTGTTGTTACCTTGTTTGCCCAGTAATACTACCGGGTCGCCGATCTCCACACCGGGGATATCGCTGACGTCCACCATGAAGAGGTTCATATTGATCAGGCCGGTAATGGGCGCTTTGCGGCCGCGGATAAGCACATAGCCGGTATTGGACTGCCCCCGGGGGTAGCCATTGCTGTAACCCAGGGGAATGACCGCTACCTTCATATTGTGCAGGGCCTGGTAAGCCGTCCCGTAACCGATGAACTCTCCTTTGGGGACTTCCTTAACATCCATGATGTCCGTCTTCCAGCTAATGATGCGGTTCATGGGAGTGTCTTTACTCTTGCCAACCTCCCGGAGATGTTGGTAGTAAATATCGGGGCTGGGCCAGAAGCCATATGTGGAAACCCCTACGCGTACAAGATCATAATGCGTTTCCGGCATGGCCAGCACGGCGGCGGAACAGGCCATGTGGCGGTACTTCGGCATGAACTTGCGCTTTTTCAGCTCGGAGAGGTATTTTTCAAACCGCTGTTTCTGCTGGTCTATGCGGAACTGGTTGCTCTGCGATTCTGCGCCGCCCAGGTGGGTGCAAACCCCCTGAAAGACGAAAAAATCGCTGTTGCGCTTGATGAAGGTAACGGCCTTCTTAAATTCGGTTTCCGCCATGCCGGTGCGGTTGGTGCCTGTCTCTGCTTCCAGATGCACTATGGCTTTTTTCTTCAGCTTTTTGGCCATCTCCAGGGCGATCTTCAGCCGGTCGAAGTGGAAAACGTAAAACTCGATGTCGTTCCTGATGGCCCACTCCACATCCTGGTCGTAAAGGATACCCATGATCATGATATCAGAGGAGGCCGAGCAGTGCTCCAGTGCCTCTTCCGCTTCATATGCCGAGGCCACAGAAAAATGATCCACGCCACATTTCTCCAGCATTTTCACCATCTGCGGGATACCATGCCCGTAGGCATTGGCCTTGATGACGGAAGACAAGCGCGGATGAGGGCCCAGTTTTTTTCGAAGAAAATTGATGTTCTTCTTCAGCCCCGACTGGCTGAGTTCTATGCGGGAGGAGTGCCTGACGTTTCTTACAAATGCGTCGTAATGGGAGTGTGCTTGTGTCATTATATTTTTTTTGGCTTTTGATTTTACCTTCAAACAGGGTGAACGGCACTAAATGCTCCAGACATATTTGCGCCCCCAGCTCTCTTTTGCCAGTTGATGAACCTTGCTGACGATCTCGGCTGGTACTTCGTCGACTTTATCCTCCAGCCTAAGGTTGTTATAGTGGTAGGCATAAACCCGGGAGACAAACTGATGTACGGGCAGGGAAGACTCGCCGTGCAACTCGCCATTACCGGAAACGGTAGGTTCAATATGCTGTCCCCAGTTCTGCTTGCCTTCGCTGTTAGGGTTGAAAAAATAGGCCCTCCATTCTCCCTGTGGCGATTCTTCGATGCGAAGCAGGGAGATGGCGTGATAGCCGAGCATCGTAGCAGTAGCATCGGTAATGAAAATACCGGTGGGTACCGGATAGATCAGGTGGTGGCCGCCGTTGTGGTTGGGGTGAAAGGAGGCGTAAAAGATCCGGACGAAAGAATCGAAGTCGTCGATCCTGGCGGTTATGTGGTTGTAGGCGGAAATGAAGCCGGTCTGTATCCAGTGGCCGTAAAAGGCCGGGTTGACGGATATGTGGGGGTCTACCCCAAGGTGTTTGACGGCCGCCCGTTTCATCATCTCGTTATAGATCTTATCGAGATGGGGAACCAGTACGATAGATACGGGGTCCAGCTTATAATCAAAGTGCCGGGCCAGGCCTTCCAGGATGGTGGAAGATTCAATGAGGTTTCCTTCGTAGCGGAATACCACATTATTGGCGGTGGCCGCATCGATGAGCAGGTTGATCAGTTTTCCGGGCGCATGGCGGCTCCACATACTGATGCCGCGGGCAGACTGACAGGTGGGGTTATTGCCCTGCCTTACTCCTAACGGCAGGCCGAGTGCACAAAGAGTACCGCCCACCAGGGATTGCAGGGGAGTCACCTCATAATCCGAGAAATTACCCTTGACCAGGTTTTCCTGCACTTCCGGGTGGATATCCACCCGGATCAGGCGGTTGAAAGCATGCCAGGTGATCTTGCGTGACAGCAGGTTGCGTTGCAGTACCCGCATCAGGCCGTACACCGCCTGCTTGTTGCCCATAGCGATAAACTCCTGTATGAGTAGTAGCGTAAAGGCCTGATGCCGCTCGTATTCCGCCCGGCCGTGTGCGTCCAGCCGCAGCAGATCCGGCACCAGTTCCGGGAAATGCTTCGCTACATGGTGCAGCAGCACCACCTGATATTCGGATACCAGGCCGGTGTCGGCCATTTGGCGCCCTACAAGCTCGCATTCCGTTTTGGCCTTTCGCTTTCCGGAATTTTCAAGGAAAGTACGGTACTTTTCCGGGCTGTTGTGTTTTCCGGTATCCGGCGTTGGTTTGTAGAGGGCGTGGACGAACCAGGCCAGGCGTTCGTCCTCCGGCTCGTTTTCTTTTAACTCGAGTTGCTGGTGGATGATCTTCAGCATCCGCTTCATTTTCGTCACCACGATGGGGCGGTGGGCGGAGATCACTTCCAGTTCATCGGTAAGCCGGGGTTTCAGGCTTTCCAGAGACACCTGCTCCTGCAGCAGGTTGAACAGGTTGCGGATCTTCTGCAGTTCACCGGGCGCATATTCCTCCCAGGCGGGTTCGGAAAAATCTTCGAAGGCCAGGTCGAAATTGGCGACCATGACCTCTTCCAGATAATTGCGTGCCTCATCCTGCCCGAAGCCGGGCTGAACAATGCGCCCTTCCATGATGGCCAGCAGGCGCAACTCGCTGAGGGTCTCGATGGCGCTGTTGGGATAGCCGGAGAGCAGCGTGCCTCCCACCAGATAGGGAACGAGGTGCCGGGGGCCTTCCCAGACCGTACCTGAAAACACCCCGGCTTCGTTGACTTGTGGGGTGGAACGGTAAAGAAAGCCCATACCTTCCGGCGTACGGCAAAGCATGTCGGCCTGGCTGAGCAGGCGGCTCTTTTTGTCGCTTCGGTTAAATGTAGCAGCATCTCTGAAGAGCGCCAGGCTTTCCAGAAAACGGCTTTCCAATTCAGTAATGGTTAATTCCATGAATTTTTTCTTCCCTTTTAAAAATTTTCTCCAGGGCTAAAATAGCGTTGAAAATGATAAAATAGCGCCCCTGCAAAAGAGGCGCTATTCGTTTTTTCAATGCTTCTGTTCCCTATACATAAAAGGGTACATCTTCGTAATGCTTAAGCAGTTCGCGCATTCTTTCGGCATCTTCGCCGGCGAAGTTGACGGTGCCGAAGTGGTTGCCGAAGCCCTCCCGGCTACCGATCTTTTGCGGACCGAGGGGTTGCACGAGGTTATTGTCGAGGTAGTAGGGTTCTTCAGCCAGTTCCTCCGGTATCTCCAGCCGGGAGATCTGTCCGCTCTTGGGGAAGACCATCACATTGCCGTAATGCTTTTTGGGCTTAAAATCCCTGGGCGGGAAAAACTTATCCAGCTCCTCATTGCTCATGGAGGGGTCGTGGCTCGCCACGAAGGCCGCCAGCGCATCAAACTCATAGGCCTGCGAGGCCAGCTCGAGGATGTGCCCGCCGGGAATACGACAGGCTACCTCTCCGAAATTGAGGTGCTGTCCATCTTGGGAAAGGAACCATTCGGGGTGCACCATTCCGTATTCGATGCCGAAGATATCGACCATTTTCTGTACTTCCTTATGAATGAGATCGCGCTTGCCTTCCAGCTCCGGGCCGGCGGGGATGAAGTTGGAATAGCCAAGCTTGACATATTCCGTTATATTAAGGAAGCGGACTTTTCCTTTATGAATAAAAGCCTCACAGGAAAACTCCTGTCCGGGGAGGTGGCTTTCGGCCAACATGGGGAATTCCGTGGGCTTGATCTTTTTCTCGATATCCTCTCTGGACTTGATAAAGTGGTGCCCAACGGTACCCGCTGCGGTAAAGGGCTTCACGTGAAACCAGGCATCATCTTCGCCGGGCAGCTGCAGTTCGGCCTCATTCAGGCGGTCGAGGAATTTATGTACCTGTTCGAAACTATGGATCTCTTCAAACAAGCCGACACGCAGGCCGCCGAGCAGGGCTTTGCGCTTCATCATGGCCTTGTTGCGGAACAGGAAGGCGCGGTTGAGCACGCGCGGGTCATCCCGGTAGATGGAGTTGAGGGCGCCGGCCCATTCTACCGTTTCTTCGAACAGCGGCACGGCTACATCCACATCATACGGACGCAACAACTCCGCCAGCGCCAGCGAGTTGGAATGGCTGCCAAACTGATCCAGCTGATAGCCTACAAAGGGAATGCCGTTCTCTTTGGCATAAGGTTCAAAATCGGGGAAAGAAACAACAACATAGGGTATGTTCGCCTTCTGTACACTTTCTATTACAGGAAGGCTCCACCCTAACAAAGCAAATCGGTTTGCCATAAAAATGTTTAGGATTTTAGAATTTGGTTAACGTAAATAAACGCCTCAGTTAAACGGAGGCGGCTTGCAACTGAAAAAAACACATTGAAAAAAATGGATCGGCAAGGTTTTCTTTTAGAACATGAGACAGGCTATATCTGTTCGACGGCCCTGGTTTTTGGGCCTGTTCCTACCTCTTTCCATGTTTTTTTAAATAGCGCAACATACATGTATAAGCAATTTTACCGGATATGCCAAATCAGGGAGCGCTTTCCGGAAACCTTTACACGCTGGTGTGAAAGCCCGCGGTAAATAAATTTTCCATTCAACCAAACGGGAGCCTTGAGGTTTACTTAAAATAAGCTGGCCGAGTTACAGCAGAAAAAAAAGGTTAATTTTGCAGTTCCAATTACACTGATTTATATGACAAAAAGAAGCACCCGAGTTACAGCCCTTGTCGCCATTGTGATCATCGTTGGAGGATTTATCCTTTTCCAGTCCAACATCCTGAACAAGAAGTCTCCGGAACCCGTGGAAGAAGAGGGCACAACCATTGTTCCGGACGCTCCTCAGGCCCTGCCCGTGGAAGCAGTCCGTGTGGCAGCGCAGCCGCTGCGGGACGCCATCTCCGTCAATGGCTCCACGGTGCCCAATGAAGAGGTAGCGATCGCCAGCGAAGTGCCCGGAAAAATAGTGCACATTCTATTCCGGGAGGGTTCCAGCGTGAAGAAAGGGGAAAAACTGATACAGCTGGATGAGGAAGAGCTGCGCGCCGAGCGCGAGCGGCTGGTCGTTCAGCGCAACCTCAATGAGAAGATTGCCGAACGCCTGAAAGCACTGTATGAAAAAGAGGGGGTGAGCCTGCAGGATTATGAAGTGGCACAGGCGGAAGTGGAAAAAGTGGAGGCCGACATCGCCCTGGTGGACGCCCAACTGGAAAAGCGCGTCATCCGGGCGCCCTTCAGCGGCCGCCTCGGGCTGCGCATGGTGAGCGAAGGAAGTTACCTTTCCCCGGGCACGCCCATCGTCAACCTGATCAGCATCGACCCCATCAAACTGGAGTTCAACGTACCGGAAAAATACAGCCGGACCGTGGGGCCGGGTACGGAAGTAGAATTCAAAATGGACGGTTCTGACCGAACTTACACGGCAAAAGTAAGCGCCCAGGAACCCCTCATCGACCCGGATACCCGCACCCTCCGGCTGAAAGCGGTGGCCTCCAACCCGGGTGGGGCTATCCTGCCGGGCGCTTTCGCCAACGTCACTGTCAGCCTGAAAGAGTTCGACCAGGCCATACTGGTGCCCACGCAGGCCATCATCCCGGAACTTAACAGCCAGAAAGTGTACGTGTACCGCAACGGCGTCGCCGAGTCGCAGGAAGTCACCACCGGAATCCGGCAGGCTTCCCTGATACAGGTTACTACCGGCCTGGAGCCGGGCGATACGGTGATCACTACGGGCATTTTGCAGCTGCGCCCCGGCGCTCCCGTTACTATAAGTCAACTGAACTGACCAGGTTCAAAGCATTTGAATACGGTTTAAACTACTCTATAATTGCCGCTTTATTTTTATGGCCGTAGCCGAACCGTGTTCCATAAGCCCCGGATCGTAGACATAGAAACTGGAATCTTGTTAGACAATATCTTCATCAGGTACACATTCGGGAATGGGGATAGATGGGGGGGCTATTTCTTCCGTGTCACAGGAGAATAATATAAGCGATACCGCCACCCCTATGGTTAAAAACTCTTTCATGGCTTGAAAATTATGAATAACCTCTTTAATGATCCAAATGAAGGAAATAGATGTTTATTTACTAAGCTAAGAAAAATTAGTCGATCATTTTCTGGCATTGCATTGACATCGTATGCAATCAGAAAAAAAAAGAACGGGGATAGGTGTGTTAAAACAAAAGTTTATAAAGCACTGTAAATCAGTTTTGACAAAAGGAACTCAGATAATTGAACAGTTTCAGCCTAATCTTTGTAAATTAGGAATAAGAAAACAAGACTTGCCATGAAAACATTGACCATCAACATAACAGAAAAAGAGTTTCTCAAATTTGGGTTTGAATCTGAAAACCTGAATTTGGAAGAATTTGTCCGGAAAATAAAAATTGAAATGGCCAAAGAAGCAATAGTGAAATGCCAATCTATTGCGGAGAAAGTTGGTTTATCAAATTTGACCTTGGAGGAAATTGATGCTGAGATTAAAGCAGTGAGGAATGCAAAAGGTAATAATTGATACCAATGTCATTGTTTCAGCTTTGATTTCAAAAGGAATTCCCTTCAAGATAATCTATGAACTTGTTCTCAACGAAAAAGTTAAGATCTGTATTTCTGATGAATTATTTGAGGAATATGTTGACGTCCTTAACCGAGAAAAATTTTCGAGATTCCCTGATTTCAAAACGAATGCCAATATAGTTATCAGTATAATTGATGAATTGGCTATTCATGGAAATCCTGTACAAGAAGTTGAAATGTTGAAAGACCTGGATGACGATAAATTTTTAGAATTAGCAATTGAAGTTGATGCAGATTTTATCATCACAGGAAATACCAGAGATTTTACGATTAAAGAGATTAGAACCACAAAAATTGTAACTCCGGCGGAGTATTGGAATAATTACAAACCAAGTGATTGATTGATCAAAAAACCCCTGCCACAATGAATACACGATTATAGCCAGCAAAAGATGGCTACGCCGTGTATGCTGGCCGAAAAGCCGGTTGCCTAAAAGATTGAACCGATGAATGAGGATCTCTTTTTTCATTTAGTAGAAAAAGCTATCATTGCTACCGGTATACTGCAGCCCCGCCCCAGCGATTTCCATCACCCAATTGAATCACAATTATGAGCCTATCCTCCCTAAGCATACGCCGCCCGGTTTTAGCGACAGTGATGTCTATAGTGATCCTGCTGTTCGGCTTCATCGGTATGAACTATCTCGGTGTGCGGGAATACCCCAGTGTGGACCCGCCGATCATCACGGTGTCCACCAATTATGTGGGCGCCAATGCCGACATCATCGAAACCCAGATCCCCGAGCCGGTGGAAGAGGCGGTCAACGGCATTGCCGGCATCCGCTCCATCACCTCTGTGAGCCGCGACGGCCGCAGCACCATCACGGTGGAGTTCAACCTGGAGATTGACCTGGAGACGGCCGCCAACGACGTGCGGGACAAAGTCTCTCAGGCAGTACGCGACCTGCCGCCCGATGCCGAACCGCCGGTAGTGGCCAAGGCGGATGCCGATTCCGACCCCATCATCTTCCTCAACATACAGAGCGACCGGCGCTCTTTACTGGAGTTGACCGATATTGCCGAAAACATCTTCAAGGAACGCTTGCAAACCATCAATGGCGTCAGCGAGATCCGCATATGGGGGTCCAAGCGCTATGCCATGCGTATGTGGATCAACCCGGAAAAGTTGGTGGCCTACGGCCTGACGCCGCTGGACATACAGAATGCCCTGCGCCGGGAGAACATCGAACTGCCCTCCGGGAGCGTCGAGGGCGTAAATACGGAGCTAACCGTCCGCACCAAAGGGCGGTTGGCCAGCCCGGAAGAGTTCAATGACCTTATCCTGAAAGAAGAGGGCGGCCGGATCGTCAGGTTCCGGGATGTGGGCACGGCCGAACTCGGGCCCGAGAACCTGCGCACCATACTGAAACGGGACGGCATACCTATGGTCGGTAACGCCATTGTGCCCCAGCCCGGCGCCAACAATATAGAAATAGCCGACGAGGTGTACAGCCGCCTGGAGCTGATCAAAAAAGACCTGCCGCCGGACATTAATATTGGCATCGGCTTCGATACTACCGAGTACATACGGGCATCCATCGAAGAGGTAAACCAAACCATTTATATCGCCTTTACCCTGGTAGTGCTGATCATCTTCCTGTTCCTGCGCGACTGGCGGACAACCATCATACCGGTGATCGTGATCCCCATTTCGCTGATCGGCTCCTTCTTCATCATGTACGTGGCCGGCTTTTCGATCAATGTACTGACCCTGCTGGGTATCGTGCTGGCCATTGGCCTGGTGGTGGATGATGCGGTAGTCGTTCTGGAGAACATTTACGCCAAGATAGAAGCCGGTATGGACCCGCTTCAGGCTTCCATTAAGGGCTCGCAGGAGATATTTTTCGCCGTTGTGGCCACTACCGTAGCTCTGGTGGCGGTATTCATGCCGGTCATCTTCCTGCAGGGCCTCACCGGGCGCCTGTTCCGGGAATTTGGAGTAGTCATCGCCGGGGCGGTCATCATTTCTTCCTTCGTCGCCCTTACCCTTACGCCCATGCTGTCTTCCAAGATCCTGAAGCGGCGGGCTCGGGAACCCTGGTTCTACCGGGCTACGGAACCCTTCTTCGTCGGCCTGACAAATGGATACCGAAACCTGCTCGGAGGCTTTATGAATGTCCGCTGGCTGGGCTTCGTGATCATGGCCGTCGCCGGAGGCATGATCTATTATATCGGCAGGGGCCTGCCTTCCGAACTGGCGCCCCTGGAAGACCGCAGCCGGATAAGGGCCTTCGCCAGGGCTCCGGAAGGTTCTACTTTCGAGTACATGGATGCTTACATGAAGGATCTGGTCAACCTCATCCTCAAAGAAGCGCCGGAGGCGGAAAGCGTAGGTTCGGTGACCTCTCCGGGCTTTGGCGCCTCCACCTCCGTCAATTCCGGCTTTTCCTGGGTGATCCTCAGCGATGCGGAGAAACGGGAGCGCTCCCAGCAGGAGATACTGGATGCCCTGAGCCCGAAAGTAAATGAGCTCACGGGTGCGGTGACCTATCTCTCTCAGGAACAGAGTATCGGCAACCGGCGCTCCGGCCTGCCGGTGCAGTAC
>CAYVVK010000194.1:0-10253 GCA_964454855.1 uncultured Phaeodactylibacter sp.
GAAGGGGAAAAAGGGGGTCACCTCAAAGGCTGCAAAAGGCCAGGAAGTACAACACATATGCGGCGGCTGTCTAACGGGAGCATTTGTTTCCTTAAAGTTTATACAGCTGGATATCAGGTATGAACTGGAAGTCTTTGATGTTGTAAGTGAACAATTCTATTTGATGTACAACAGCACTTGCAGCTATGATGGCATCCGGTATAAGCAGGCCATGACTCAGATTAAATTGGTCGATCAGCCGAGTGGCCAATTTTGAAATTTCCACGTCGACCTCCAGGACATCATAGTATTTGATTTTTTTCTTCATGGCCTGAAGCTCTTTCTTATTGCCCATGCCTTGATAAAGCTCCATGACCGTAATACTGGAGAGTAAGATATTATCGAAACCGATGCTTTGGAGAGCAGAGGCCGTTTTGGCGTCACCGTTGAAGGCGTAAATAAAGACATTTGTATCGCAAAGAGCCATTATTCACTGGGTTAGTTTCGCTCCCATGCTTTTTGTCTAATTTCCTGAAGGCTCCTGGGATTGTTTTTCCATATTCCGAACAGGCTTTTCGGGTCAATGCTTTTGTCCCCTTTTGTGATAAAGGGTTGAGGCCGTTGCAAAATGGTGTTTCCCGGCATTTGCTCAGATTTTTCTTCAACCTCCTTTTCGGCCCTAACATTAACGAAATCCAACTGGGCCAGAAGCTCAAGAAGAAAAGCCCGTTTGGAAAGGTCTTTTAACTCAATAACGTACTTCTCCATTCGTTCGGTTTTAGTTAAAGGTAAAAACATTTACCGTTAAAGGAAAGTTCCTGGCCCTGCGATCTGACAGCCTATTTTCCGACAGGCGGTTATCAGAGAACGGGATACTCGTTGTATAAAGCCCTTCACTCCTCCGGCCCGGCAAACACAGAAGGCATACTATGCGTCATTGTCAAATAAACCCGATTGATCTCACTTTAAAAAACTGACAATGAAAACCTACCCGATCTTTGTTCTCCTTGCAGCCTTTTTCCTCACCTTCAGCGCCTGCCAGGACGATGATGAACCCACGCCCAGCTGTGATTACGAAGTAGCCCCCGGCACCCGCTTCTTCGAATTCGAGCACACCAGCAATGGGGAAACCTACTACGCCTGGACAGCCGATACTGCCGTCATCAACGATGCCCTGGCGGAACTGCAACTGCCCGAAGCGGAGCGCCGGAAGTTCATTAACGGCCCCATCGCCCGCAACCCGGAGGGCTGCCAGCTCAATGGCGACTGGAGCTGGTACTTCGTAGCCGGCGAATGGGAACTGGTGGAATTTGCTATCGAAGTCTGCGACGGCAACCCCGATTTCGTGGAAGAGAACATCGATGAGTTCATCCGCATCGGCCGGTACTGCCCGTGGAGCGCTATCGTGAAGCAGGAAGTGGAGCAGCCGTTCTAGTGCAGTCGGCAGTAAATAGTTGACAGTGGGCAGTCGAAATAATCAACAAGTTATCAATCTATTATAACACCAACTACCTGTCAATTAATTAACTCCCAAAGCACTAGTGGTCTGTCAAAGCTAAAGATTCTGGTTGCCTGCGGCGTCTTAGCGGTTACTTCCCTTCCACCCGCCCTTTCAAAACCATAACACGCCCATAGGCCTCCTCGATCCGCTCCTCAGATATCTTCCCGTCTTCTATTGCTTTCAGCACAATAGCCTGAAACTTCTCCGGGATCTGCTCATCGTAGCCCAGGTTATTGCCGAAGCAGAGCACATCCACCCCGGCATTGATGCTCCGCACGATGGCCTCCTCCAGGCCGTACTCGCTGGCGATGGCCTTCATGTTCATGTCGTCGGAGAAAATGACGCCCTGGTAGCCCAGGCTATCCCGCAGCAGGCTCATGGCCTTTTCAGAGAGGGTAGCGGGGTATTTGTCGTCGATCTTCTCGTTGAACACATGGGCGGTCATGACGGCGCCGTCGTAGCCCTGCCGGATGAGGCGGCGGTAGGGCTCCAGCTCTATCGGCTGCCAGGTGTCGGTCACGTCGGTCATGCCCTTATGGCTGTCGTTGCGGGCGCTGCCGTGGCCGGGGAAGTGCTTCAGCACGGGGATGACGCCATGCTGCAGATGGGCTTTCACCACTGCGTGGGCATGGGCGGTGATGATGTCGGGGCTTGCGGAAAAGCTCCGTTCCAGGCGGCCGATCACGCCCGAGTCGCGCTCGATCAGCAGGTCCACTACGGGGGCGAAGTTGAGGTTGATGCCCAGTTCCGCCATATTTTTACTATTGAGTTCGGCGTAGTGGCGCGTGGAGTCCAGGTCGTTGAGTTCTCCCAGGTACTGGGCGGAGGGGATATCGGGGAAGCCGTAGCGGGGTTTGAGGCGCAGTACCTTGCCGCCCTCCTGGTCGATGGCGATGAACAGCGGGGTATCGGCGAAAGATTGCAGGGAATCGATCAGGGCCTTTACCTGGGCCGGCGATTCGATGTTGCGTTTGAATTCCTGGTTCAGCACATCGTAGTCGAACAGGATGATACTGCCCACCCGGCCGGCTTTGATGTGCCGGGCGACGGTGCTGTTTTCATCTGCACTCATGCCCCGAAAGCCGTAGAGCAACATCTGGCCGATCTTTTCTTCCAGGCTTACTGTATTTTCATCTGCGTCGGTAGTGGCTTTGGGCTGGCAGGACCACAGCAGCAGGGCGGCCAGCAGGAGGAGGAAGGAGTATTTCATGCCGTTTTTAGGGATAAAGGTAAATTTTTATTTCTACTGGCTGGAAACCGTCCACCGGGAGAAGCAGGGCCCCGGTCTTCAGTAAGAGCAATCCTTAAACAGGCGGATATTTTTCTGCACTTCCTCCAGGCAGGTATTTGTCTTTTCGATCCACTTTTCGTCATCCTGGTATTTGGTTTCCAGAAGGTGAGAGGCCGAGAGGCGGGCTTTTACAAAAGCATTGAGCGCTTTGTAGAAATATTTCAGGGTTTCCGGAAAGGGCGTTTCCGATATGGAGCTGTATATGTCGAAAAAGCGCTTGCCGATCCAGGACACATTGAGCAGGTCACATTCCACCTCCAGGTAGGCCAGGTCGTCGATGGGGTCGAGAACGCGCAATTCTTTACTGAATTCCAGGCAGTCGATAAACAGGGGTTTGGGCCGCAGGCAGATGTGCTCGGGCCGCAGGTCGCCATGGCCCTCGATAATCCTGCCTTCTTCGGTACGCCGGCGAAACAGCGGGCTGGCGTCGGACAGAAAACCTTCCATGTCCTGCCGGGCCTCCTCGACCAGCGGTGTATCCAGCTCAAAGCCGGAAAAAGCAAGGACTTCATGGCATTTGGCGATCTCGGTTTCCAGGCGTTCCCGATGGGCCTCATAGCTGAGGCCTTCAGCCGGAGCATGGGTATAGAACTCAGCCAGCCGCTCGGCTGCCCTTTCTATTTCTGCATGGGTTACCGTACCTTCTTCAATAGACTGCTCCAGCATATTTTCGGCGGGCAGGCGTTTCATCTTTACCAGCCAGTCTATCACCCGGCCTTCGCCATTCAGCTGCAGTTGCCCCTGTTCTTCGGTGAGCGGGATGACGTCCAGGTAGATCTCCTCTGCCAGGCGGCGGTTGAGCCGCAGTTCATCCCGGCAGTTGGCGTGGCGGTTTTCCACCGTGGTATAATCGTAGTACTCATTGCTTACCGGTTTTTTCAGCTTGTAGACATGCTTTTCCGTTAAGAAAACCCAGGAATGATGGGTCTCTTTCACCTCCACCTGTTCCGGTTCGCCGGGATAGGCTGCCGGCTTTTCCAGGAAAGCCTTTTTTTCCTGGGTGGATATCGGTAATGTGTGCTCTGGATTATTTTTCATCGCCGAAAATTACGAAAGGTGGGCCGGTTTCCTTAAGCTCAGTCAGGGATTCGCCGGTATATATCCTGCGAATGGCCTCGGCAAAGAGGGGCGCGGCATTCAGCAGCACGAGTTTTTCCTCCCTGATGCCTTCTCCCAGCCGGAAGGGGGGAATGGTATTGGTGACGATCACCTGCTTCAGGGCCTTTTCCTGCAGCACCTCATTGGCCTTGCCGATGAAGGCGCCGTGGGTGGCTGCGGCGTACACCTGTTTGGCGCCCGCCTTTTCGCAGGCTTCGGCCGAGCGGGCCAGGGTGGTGCCCGAACTGATCAGGTCATCGATGATGATCACTGTCTTGCCCTCAACTTCCGCCCCGTACACGCTCATGCTGCCGCTGACTACGCCTTTGCTCCGCTGCTTCTGCATGACGGCAAAAGGCAATTCCTGATCCAGGGCTTCGCCCAGCGCCTGCCGGAAGCTCTCCGCCCGTTTGACGCCCCCGGCATCGGGCGACATGACCACGATGTCTTCCCCTTTGAGCAGGCCGGCAAAATGGCGGACGAAGAGGTTCTGCGCCTCGAGATGCTCTGTCTGGCAGCGGTGGGCATTCTGAAAGGCCTGCAGGTTGTGCACGTCCATGGTGACAACCCGGCCGGCGCCCACGGCTTCCATCATGGCGGCCAGGTAGCGGGTGGTGACGGGGTCTCTGGATTTGGTCTTGCGGTCTTTACGTGCATAACAGAGGTAAGGGGCAACGATGGTTACCTCCGCGGCTGCCGCATCCTTCAGCGCCCCGGTGAAAAAGAGCAGCCGGCATAGCTTGTCGTTGACGCTCATCTCCGGCTCGCTGTAAAGGGATTGCAGCACGAATACTTTCCGGTTGCGCACATTAACCAGCGGGCGGGCCTTGTGTTCGCCGTCCTCGAAGTCGCGTTCGATGTGTTCGCTGAGCTCGATGCCCAGCTGTTTGGCCACCTGCGTTCCAAATTCCTTGCTGGAGTTCAGGGCGAATAATAAGGGGTCGTGGCTTTCCATTTGCCGTTTGCTTTTATTGATAAAACAAGCTGAAACTCGCTTTTTATTAAAGTAAGGGATAATAACCGGGCGTGTTCGGTGGAAAGTGTGGAAATTGGCCTTGAGGGCTGTAAAGCAGGCTGTTCTCAAATGAGCCTGGGCCGTTGCAAATGTGGAGGGGAATTGGTAATATTGTGAGGAGAACGTCAGAACGTTGGAACGTTGGAACGTTGGAACGTCAGGACGTCTTCCCGACGTCTAGTGCTTTGGGAGTTAATTAATTGACAGGTAGTTGGTGTTATAATAGATTGATAACCCGTTGATTATTTTGACTGCCGACTGTCAACTATTTACTGCCGACTGCACTAGACTCTCTGACACCTGGACGTCTGGACTTTTTTTTCGAGCTTCGGCGGACAGAGGCGGCAATAGCTCAGTTGGTAGAGCATCAGCTTCCCAAGCTGAGGGTCGCGGGTTCGAGTCCCGTTTGCCGCTCTGAGTAGATCAAGTGGTGGATTATCCCTGCTGCTGGGGTGGTGAACGCCTCTCGGGCTTCTTCGATGGCTGAGGGGCAGTTTCCCAGGCTCGGGGAAGGATAATCCGCCATTTCTTGCAGGCCGGCGGCAATTGTCTGGTGAGAGAGACAAAAAGACAGGAGAATTAAAGTGGACAGGATTAGGCCTCTCATAGAATCGAGCTTGGCATCAAACTTTTTTAACATTCGATTTCGCCCATCAGGAAGCGGTTAACCGTTCGTACTATTGGTTGACTGAAGATTCGCTTCTGTAGCACCAAGAAATTCCTCTCCATGTTCATCGGTAAAGGTTTCCACTCTTACCGCTGTGCCCGGTTGGAAGAACTCGTATTCATCATCTTCAGTTAGTTCGTTCTCCGCAATGAGGAATATCCCTTTTTCCTCATCTTTGAGAATGGCTTTGATGGGCCCCCAGGCTTTAAACCACTGCCCCTCGGAAAGGACGCGCACATATATTGTCGTGAAGGTTTCCATAGGCCACATCTTTTTTGGGTTAAGCCTCATGTAAAATACGAAACTTATCCACTTTTTGAAAGCCTTTCCCGCCCAAAGCGTCTGTGGATTTGCTGCGAATTTCCCAGAAAGTACCGGGTTTACTTCAGCCCGAAGAAAAAGTTTAGTGAGTTTTCCCGTAAACCAGCGTAAAAAAGGCTTGTTGAACAATTCACAGTACTCGTAAGGGGTGCACTACCGTACTACCAGAGAATTATTTAATTTTGCAGCATGGAAGCATTCATAGATTTCTTTGCCAACATGCCGGACTGGTACAAGCTGGCATGGATCATGATCTGCCTGGCCGTCAGCTGGGTGCTGGAAGGCAATATTCCGCTGTCTCGCTTCAACTACCGGAAGTGGAAACACGCCGGGGTCAACCTGATCTTCCTGTCTACCTCCATGGTGATCAACCTGCTTTTCGGCCTGGCTACCGTAGGGCTCTTTCTGTGGACGCAGGAAAAACAATTCGGCCTGCTGCACCTGGCCGAGCTGCCCGTCTGGCTGGAGTTGCTGCTGGCGGTGATGCTGCTCGATTTCATCGCCCAGTATGTGGCCCATTATCTGCTGCATAAGGTGAAGTGGATGTGGAAATTCCATATGGTGCACCACAGCGACACCAAGGTGGACGCCACCACCGGCACCCGCCACCATCCCGGCGATTATCTGCTGCGGGAAACCTTCGCCCTCTTTGCCATCATCATCAGTGGCATGCCGTTTGCTTTCTATTTGGTGTACCGCATTTCCAGCGTGTTCTTCACCTATCTGACGCACGCCAATATCTCGGTGCCGGTATGGCTGGACCGGCCGCTGAGCCTGGTGTTTATCACGCCCAATATGCACAAGTTCCACCACCACTTTGAGCGGCCCTGGACGGACACCAATTTCGGGAATATCTTTTCCATCTGGGACCGCCTCTTTGGCACCCTGGTCTACGACGACCCCCGCAAGGTGCGTTACGGCCTGGATGTGCTGGAGGACCATACGGACGAGGATGTGCTGTACCAGTTTAAGATCCCGTTTGATAAGACCATAAAGACAGACTATTGAGGAGCAAAAACCAGCTTAGGGTTTTTAACCGCTCTGTATAATCTGTCTTTCATATTATCAACATCCATCTTGCGGACCATGATTGGGGGATCAGCCTCAGCATCAATATCTTCAAAATAGATCAGCGCTTTGAGCGGAATTAATGGGTTAGAGTTAGAATATTTGACGCTATACGCTTCGAGCAGAGTATTCAATGGAATGATTTCCAATAAAAAATAAACATCAACGAAATCTTTCAGCCGTTGGCCACTGTGAGCAATCGCATTTAACTTCATGGCGCCGATGTCTTCTTTGGACGCCATTTTAAGGCCTTGCTCCTGGATTAGGGGGTTGGCCAGAGGATAGGAGTGCGTAATGAAATCTGTTTTTACACCATCGATTAGGCCCAGGATCGTATTCTTTTGAACAGAATTGAGTTGGAAATCATAGGAGTTAGCGAGGTATTCCGACAAATCCTGTGTATCAAAAGGCTGTGTAGTAAAGAAATCTAGATCCACGGAGAATCTATGGCCAATTTGTAATGCTAATGCTGTACCTCCAACCAGAAAGAAATCACGAAGAAGGTGATCTTTTTGAATCCGACGCAGGAGTTGCAGAGTTTTAGGTGAAATTATATCCCTATTATCATGCAGCATGTAGAAATGTGGAATGAATGAATACCTCTGTAAAATTTTTGTCCTTTGCGGTAAGTTGTTTGCTTTGACGTGCGGCTTCAAGAATCTGCTCTTCTCCATAATAGCGAAACATTTCCCGCCAGTCCTCTAAGGAGCCTCTTTCAATAACCCGTTCAATTACTATTTTCTGTGATCGGTCGAAATCGAAGTCATCGAGATTATACTCCCATAATAAATGGGATGAGATGATTGGGAAGTCTTTGGCCGCTTTTTGTGTCATGGTTTAAAGATAATAATTTAAATCCAGATATGGCAGGTTAGCTAATTCAAAAGAACGCACACAAATCGAAGATAGCCTGCCGATATTATTACTAACTACGGCAGCCTATCTTCAGCTAAAAGCCAAGGGGCATGGCTGTCATTTCCAGGGAGTATGCTACCAGAGTGCTAATTTCACACCCCCCATTACCTGTACGCCCCGGTTGTACAGTTCGGTGGTGCTTTCTTCCACGTCATTGAGGTCGGAGAAGCCGTAGTTGTAGCGGCCTTCGAGGAAGAGGTAGGCCGTTTCCATCAGCTCGATGTCCAGGCCGAGGCCAGCGGTGGCCAATACGTCAAATTCCCGGAGGTCTTCCTTGACGTCCGTGCCATTGACCTTAGCGTTCATCATCCATCCGAATTCGGGGCCGGCGACCACGAAGGGCCGTATCACACCAAGGCCGAAGGAGTACTTGGCCAGGATCGGCAGCTCGATGTACGTCATCCGGAAATCGCTTTCCAGTTCATCGGCTTCTGCTCTGAAAGTGGAGGATTCCAATTTCATCAGCGCGCCTTTTTCTACGTACATGGGCTCGGCCTGCAGGGCGAAACCGCTGTTGCCAATGCCCAGTTCGGCAACCAGGCCGGCCTTGAAGCCTGACCTTGTGCTGTAATCCATCATGCTGTTTTCAACGCCATCTTCGCGGAGGTCGGAGAAGTTCATGCCGCCGATGATCCCCAGGCGGGGCTGCGTGAAAGCGGAGGGCAGGAGTATCCACATGCCCAGTGCAATGAATAATGCCGTCTTAACAAATCGGGACGTTTTCATGGTTTTGGTTTTAAATGAATAAAGAACTATTCACGGCTCCGGGCGGAGCCTTAGGGTAATCAGGAGTCTATTTTGGAATGGATGTAGAGGAGACGGTTAACCGTACTTTCTGGCCGCAAGGTATTGTGCCGAAGTGTTAAAGGCAATGATATTGGTCATTGCCCCGTAATTCCTGGCTTCGTCCCTCTCCCAACTCCTAAACCCAAAGGCCCAAAACCAAACCTACTCCACCAATGCCCGCACCAGCTCCGGAAACCGGCTCAGCTCATCCGCATCCCAGTTGTAGCCATCGTAGTGGTTAATGAGGCGTACGCCCACGAGCTCGTACTCTGGGTACACGACGAGGTGCTGGCCCAGGTAGCCCAGGCCGGCGAAGCCCAGCTGTTCTCCCGTTTCCCTGCGCGCCAGGTGCAGGCCGGTAGGCCAGAGGTGGCGCTGGAAGCTGTCTTTCCAGTCTTTGCCGAAAACCTCCCGCACTTTGCCGTAATAGCCGCGGTAGCCTTTATAGGTGCCTTTCATCTCGTTTGCCCTGGCCAGGAAATCAGGGTGAACATTGGCGTTACGCAGGGCTTCCAGTTGATTTTCATCCACCACGAATTCCAGTTTTTCGGTGACGATCTCCCACAGCAGGCCGTAGTCGGGCAGGAAGGGGGCAGCCGCCTGGGTGGATTCCGCCAGCCATTCCTCGCTGATGATCTGCCGCCCGTTCCACTTGCCTTTCTGCAGGATGAACTGCCCGATGGCGGCCAGATCCCGGGGATAGATCTGCAGGAAGGCCATGCAGTAGGGGTTGCCGGAGGGGTCTTTGGGCCAGTGGTATTCGGTGATGCCCAGGGGCCGGAACAGCTCCTTGTCCATCAACTCGTCCATAGGCATGCCGACGGCTTTTTCGATGATGCCGGCCAGCAGGTTGACGGCCTTGTTGTTGTACACGTGGTAGCGGCCGACCGGGTGGGTGAGGGTAGAGGCCAGGGCGAAGGCCACGATGTTTTCGGTATTTTCCACCAGGGCGAAATCGCTGTCCAGCAGGCCCGAAGTGTGTTCCATGAGGTGGCGGATGGTAATGTCGCGCTTCACTTCCTGTGCCCAGGAGGGGTAGAATTCCGCCACTTTCTGATCCATATCGAGCTTTCTCTGGGTGGCCAGGATGCCCAATGCCAGGTTGGTGATGGATTTGGTGACCGATTTGCAGTCTACCAGTTGAGGTTCTTTGCCAAAGTACCATTCGCCTAACAGTTCACCGTGATGGAGGATAACCAGTCCGTCGGAATGGGCTTTTTCCGCTTCATCGAGCAGGTTTTGGAGGGCGGTGTCGTTGATGCCGTTCTGGCCGTAGCCGGTAAAGCTCAGGCTAAGCAACAGCAGGAGGAAAAGCATATGCCGTAAGATCATATTGGGTGATTTTTAGGTTTGAGAATCAAAGCGTCCAGGGAGAACCTGCCCGGCCCTGTTAACAGGATCAGCAGGCTGCCGAGCAGATAGAGGTAAGGCAATTCCTTATTGCCAAAGGGGTCGGCAGCGTGAAACAAAAAGAAGGCCACCGAAAAATTGAAAACGAGGGGCAATACCGTAAGCCGGGTGAACAGGCCAATGGCCACCGCCCAGCTGCAAAAGAACTCCGCCACGCCCACCAGGAACATGGAGGCAGTGCTCCCCAGGCCCAGTGGGTCGG
>CAYVVK010000195.1:0-9684 GCA_964454855.1 uncultured Phaeodactylibacter sp.
CCCTTTTTTTCGGCCAGATCTACGCTAGCAGCCTGTTCTCCGACAGGCTGCTAGGATATAAATGATGGGGTCCAGAAACTGCTCGATGAGTATCCGGAGGAGGGGCGTGGCTTTCTGTTCCGGCAATCGGTTTTCGCCGTATTGTTCCCGCCGCCTTCGTACTTCTTCATCTGACAGGCCCCTTTCGAGATGGGCTGCGGTGCCGGGTTTTATCTCTAGCAAGTGCGGAGCGTTGGGCATAGTGGCCAGTAGCAGGTTTGTTGGCCGTTCAGCTGTTTGTAGGCAGTCGTCTGGCCCTGTCTTTGGGGAACTGCCGGCTGCCAACAGTGTGCGGTCAGCGGTATTAGTAATAATAGCAGTTAAAGTGCGCTTCCATCATCGCGAGGTAGGTGAGCAGGGGGTCCATAGCCAACATGCGTTGGCGGTACAGCCAACGGTCGGCGGCATCGGTACCCTGGGCTTCTTCCACCTTCAGGTAGTAGGCCTGTTTGCTGCGGAAGACGTCGGTATCGATCTTTTCCTGAAGCCAGGAGGCCAGCCTGCCGGAGGGCGTATCCAGCCATTTGTCCCGGCTGAAGGCTGCCCGGCCCATGTCGGCCAGGAAGATGTGCAGGCCGGCGCCGGGATGCTGTTGCATATGGCTGAGATACATTTTGGTATCCCAGTCGAACTGTTCGCTGCAGTAGGCCAGCTCATGGGCTTCTTCATCCGCTATGGCACGGAAGTAATCGATCAGGTTAGCGGAGCAGGTCTGGTAGTCTATCGTAAACTGGCTCTGGTTTTCCGCGATGAATTCGTCGAACTCGCCGGGATGCAGCCAGGCCTGTGTGAAAGCTTCATAAATAAAGCTGCCCTGGCCGAAGATGGTGCCTACAGAAAATAAGTATACCATGGCAAGGGCGGCAAAGGCTCTGGCTGTGGTGAGGAGGTGTCGCTTTTTCATAGTGGGCCATTTGTTTAGAGAAATGAGATGTTTACACACCTCTATTTTCCACCAATTTCTTCAGGCCCACAATGAGGATTATCAGAACGGGAGGGTGAACTTTGTCACTTTTTCCAGGAATGCCCTTTCTTTCCTTTCTTTTTCCAGCCTTTTTTATCCTTTTTCCCGGATTTTTTCCCTTCGCCGTTGCTTCCCGCATTGACGCGCAGGGCGCGCCCCTGGAACTGCATCCCGTCGAAGGTGCGGATCACCTTGTCCACGGCTTCTTCTTCCACCTGGAAGAAGGTATGTTTGCTGGACAGGTTGATCTTGCCGATGGAACTGCCGGGGATGCCCGTCTGGCCGCAGATGAGGGCCAGGAAGCCGGATTTGCCTTCTACATCCATCCCTCCGACATTGATGAACAATTCTTTGCTGTCGCTGATGTGGCTGCCTTTAGCCTTGAGGCCCGGGCCTTTAGCCCCGTTGGACTGGGTTTTGATCTGGCGGCTCATCATCATGGAGGCCAGGCGGTGGAGCAGTTCTTCCCGCGGCATATCATCCAGTTCCTCCAAGATAGCGGGCATCAGCGGCTCGATGGCCTCATGTGCTTCCGTTTTCTTGAGCTTTTGCATTAAGCTTAAGAGGCGCTTTTGGAAAACGTCCTTTCCGGAGGGGATCTCGACCGGCTCAAACTGCATCTTCAGGCGTTTTTCTATACGCCTCAGCGTACCCTGGTCTTTCGGAGAGGCCAGGACCAGAGAGATGCCTTTGCGCCCTGCCCTGCCGGTGCGCCCTGCCCGGTGGGTGTAAAAGTTAAGGTCTTCGGGAATGTTGTAGTGGAAAACATGGGTGATGTCGTCCACATCAATGCCCCGGGCGGCTACGTCCGTAGCAACCAGCACCCGGATGCGGCGGTTGCGAAACTTTTCCATTACCCGGTCTCGCTGCGACTGGCTAAGGTCACCATGCAGAGAGTCGGAGTTGTAGCCGTCGCGGGTAAGCTGTTCGGCCAGGTCGCTGGCATCACGGCGGGTGCGGACGAATACCAGGGCGAAAGCGTCATCTTCATAATCTAAGAAGTGGCGCAGGGCTTCTTCCCGGCGGCTGCGGTGCACCAGTACATATTGATGGCTGATGTCGTTGTTTGATGTGTTCTTCGGGCTGACACTCAGTTCAAAGGGGTCTACCATATAGCTCTTTGATAAGCGGCGTACCTCCTCAGGCATGGTGGCGGAAAAAAGCCAGGTGTCTTTTTCCCGGGGAGTGTGTTCGAGTATCTCGTCGATCTCCTCCTTAAAGCCCATATTGAGCATTTCGTCAGCCTCGTCCAGCACAAGGTATTTTACCCGGCTGATGTCCACTGATTTGCGGCGCATCAGGTCGCGCAGGCGGCCCGGAGTAGCGGCCAGGATGTGGATGCCTTTTTTCAGCTCCCGCATCTGCCGGCTGATGTCGGCTCCTCCGTATACGGGAAGGATGCGCAGCCCGGAGCGGTACTGGCCGAACTGGCTCAGTTCCCGGGATATCTGCAGGCAGAGCTCGCGTGTAGGAGCAATGACTAAAGCCTGGGTATAAGGCAATGCCGTATCTACGAGCTCTACCAGTGGCAGGCCGAAAGCAGCGGTCTTCCCGGTGCCGGTCTGCGCCAGGCCGATAAGGTCCGTGCCTCCTTGTAAGAGTCTGGGAATGGCTTGAGTCTGAATGGCGGTGGGCTCTTCGAACCCGAGATCGGCAATAGCGTCTATTACCGGCTGGGACAGGCCCAGCGATTGAAATGTATTCATTGTATGTGGTTGAGCGGCCTTCCTGCTTCACAACAGGCTCTCCGCCTATGATCAAGTGGCTGCTCAACCCCAGAAAAGATTCACGGCTTCTCCCGAATCGGGCTTTCACTTTAATAAAAAGACGTGCAAAGGTAGGCTAATTAATTGACAAATACTTAATCGGAAATAAGATTAATATTTTTTTTAATTTGGAGCTGTGGAGTATGAGGCTTTGAACATCGTATACTCTGTACTCTTTTTAAATTTGTCAATGAACACAAATCACTTTTAACCGCCCAGGCCATGAGATACTTTATTTTACTTTGCAGTGCACTTTCAATAGCCATCTACTCTCTGAACGCGCAGGAGAATTTCCGGGTCATCGGAGCTGCCGGGCAGATCGAGCGATCACTGGACAGCGACTTTTACATCTCTGCAATCGAAGACCAGCGTTCCTTCCAGGCCAACATGGGCATCGTCAACCGGGGCGCGGGCAAGGCACTGAAACGGCCCCTGATCGAGGAGGCCGGTTTTTTTGACACCATCCTCGTGCGCATGAACAGCTGGCTGCGGCCGGAAGAGGGAGCAAAACCGGTGATCGTACAGGTTCGGGAACTCTATCTGTGGGAACACCTCCGGAAGCGGGGCGGCCTGGGCTTCATCCGCCTGAAAGCCGCTTTTGTGGAACCAGATAAAAATGCCGTTACCCTGGCTGAAGTACAGCTGTCCGGCGAAGCCCTGAATGTAAGCTCAGCTCCCTCCCCCCGCCTGGAGGAGGCTCTCTTCCGCAGCCTGGGGCAATTCATAGCGCGCAGGGAAAAAGCTTCGGCCGTGCCGGTGGCCGAAAAGCAGCCTTCCTCTTCCGGCTCCCGGATCATGGCTGCCGCCAACTTTCTCGACCTCCGGGAAGGCCGGTATTCCGAAACCTTTGTCCGGCTGAGAAGGGCCAACGGCTCTGGACTGGCGCGCTACAGCCTTTCCGGCGGTAACGAGGATAAATTCTATCCTTACTACGCCGTGATCAGGGGAGAGGAATGGTATATCAGGGGAAATAACTATCCCGGCGCCGGCGAATATTATACCCGGGTGCTGGAAAAAGGCCGCTACCTCTATCTGGAGGATGAGGTTTATATCGAACCGGAGTCCGAACTGAGAGAGGAATTGCCCAATTCCCCTAAAAAGGTAGGGGTTCTCATCGATATGGAAACGGGCATTCCCCGGATTATAAACGATGAACTGATGGAACAGCTCATGGCTCCCTACCCGGCGCTGCAGGAAAAATACCTGTTCAAGGAGATCCTCAAGTATCCGGTTCAGCTGACTCGCGTGAAGAACGTGATCGCGGAGATCAATATGATGGAGGATATGAACTGAGAAAGGTAAAAGGTAAAATGATAAGGTAAAAGGTAAAAGGGAAAGGTAAAAGGGAAAATGATAAGTCAAAAGGTAAAAGGCGAAGCTGAGGGGCAGCCAGCCACCTTTTTACCTTAATCCGGAGCTTGCCAGGGCGCGGCTCCTGCCGCCTGAATGTGTCGCTGCAGGGCATTGCGCAATGCTTTGAATTCCGGGTGTTTTCCCGCCTTACTTGTTTTTGTTCATCTTCAGAATTTCCACGGCCGTCAGCAAAAAGCCGCCCAGGGCAAAATCCTCGGTATGGTTCGGGTTGATCTGCTCCGGAGCATGGCCTACGCGTTGTACGTTGCCCAGGCTGCCATCGGGGCGGATGTACCGCAGCAGGCCTTTCCAGGCTTTTTCCATAACCAGCCAGTACTCTTCTTCGGAAAGATAACCATTTCGGATGCCACTGGCGAGCCCGTAACAGAAAAGCGCCGTACCGCTGGTTTCGGGGATGGGGTAGTTTTCGGCATCCGTCAGGCTGACCCGCCACAGGCCGTCCGCTCCCTGCCATTTTTTAATGCCTCCCGCCATTTCCTGTAGCAATTCAATATAGTACGCGCGCCGGGGATCATCCTCCGGCAGGTGCTCCAACACCCGGATGATGCCGGCCATCACCCAGCCGTTGCCGCGCGACCAGAAGATCTTGCCGCCGTTCTTGCCCCGGGTTTTGGGATTATTCTTGTCGAAAACATATTTGGCATCCCGATAGTACAGCCCTTCTTTTTTATCGTAGAGTTCTTCGGTGGTTTGCACCCATTTTTCGTGCATAAAATCCAGGTATTTGGGATTGCCGGTGATCTCTGTGGCCAGCGCAAAGGTGGGCGGCGCCATGAAGAGGGCGTCGCACCACCACCACTGCGTCCTGCCCTCATAAGGGATGTTCATGAAGCTGTCCAGTTCGGCCAGAGCAGGCTTCAGGTATTGCTCCCTGCCGGTTTCCTGGTACATCTTTATCCAGGTGTAGGGCGCCAGGTGGTTGTTGGCGATGTCCGGGTCGTATTTGATGGGGGTGAAGTTTTCCCGTTCGCCCCATTTCACCATGTGTTCGAAATAGGGCTCATGATCGGTATACTCATAAAGCTCCCACAGGCCGGTATAGAAGGTGGCGGCATTCCAGTAGGCATTTTTAGTCCAGGCGCCTTCCATGGGAGGAATGAAGGTGAGGCTGGGGAATACTTCTTAGATGTGGTATTCAGCCATATTGTGGGCAAGAGCGCGGATGTGATCTTCATCGTAAATATGGCGCGGGCTCAGGGAGGGAGGGGCTATTCCCCGGCCCCATCCTGTGGGTGCTTTCCCCATTTCCAGTTCAAGTAGGCCACCTTCCGCCAGTTGCTCATGCCGGAACCAGGCCTGTTGCAGCAGCCTGCCGTTAAGCCTGGCCGATTGTACATAGATGTTTTCTGCCGACAGGCCCTTCGCCCGGATGGTGAATGTCTTTCCGTTCTCCAGTTGTATCCGGCTTTCTTCAAAGAGCGGGCTGCCCACCAGATATACATCCTGCCCGGCCACCGGAAAGATGCCCATGCTGCTGAAAGCAAACCAGGCCGACATGGCCCCGGAATCGTCCTGCCCCGGCAGGCCGTTGGGGGCGGAGGCGTACTGCCGGCGCATCAGTTGCTGTACCCGCTCGGCCGTTTTATCGTGCCGGCCGGCGTAGATGTACTGATAGGGGAGGAGGAAGAGCGGTTCATTACCCAGCTTGAAGCTCCCGCCTTCGAAAAGCCGGCCGAGATAGGAAACATAGGCCTGTGGGCTGCCGTGCCGATCGATCAGCCCCTGCATGTCGTGCGGCACATAGCTGCTGTAGGCCAGGGGAGTAGCTTCGTAAAAGTAGGGGTCGTTCCAGTGGTCTTTGCGCAGGTTCTCCGTGGTGATGCCGGGCTGCCAGTTTCCTACTTTGTCTTTGGCCCAGAAATGGCCGGCCTCTTCAGTGAAAAGTACGAACACCTGCTGCGCCCGGACTTCATATACTAAAGATGGCAGCCATCTTGGAGATGTCTGCCATCAGGGGGTGGCTTCTAACGCTCGCCCAGGGGCCGGTTTTCTTTTCCTTCTATATTCAGGCGCTGGTCTCCCAACTTTTGACGCATATCATTGGCCAGGGCCTGCATGGCCCGCAGCTGCTCCGGATATTTATCACTGACATCCGTTGTTTCTCCAATATCATTTTGCAGGCCGTAGAGTTCCAGGCTGGTTTCCATATCGTAGTTGTAGGGTATGGGCAAGCCGTCATCCCGCCCCTGCCTTCCCTCCAAAGAGCGATAGCGGTGTGGGAAGTGGAGTTTCCATCGGCCGTCTCCGCTGAGCATGGCCTGCAGTTCATTTTGGCGATAGTAGAAAAAGTAGGCGTCATGCGGATTGCGGGCGCTTTCTTCCGCCAGCAGAAGGGAGCTGATGTCTTTCCCGTCGATCTTTTTTTCCGGAAGGACGGCTCCTGTCCAACGGGCAATGGTAGGGAAGAGGTCGATGGTGCAGGCCGGTTGTTGCTGTACTACTCCTGCCGGGATCTTCGCCGGCCAGCGGGCGATGAAGGGCACACGAACCCCACCTTCGAAAACGGTGCCTTTGCCTTCACGCAAGGGGCCGGCAGTGCCGGAATGCATACCGTACGACAGCCAGGGGCCGTTATCGGAGGTGAAAATGAGCAGGGTGTTGTCAGCGATGCCATGCCTATCGAGCGCCTTCATAATTTGCCCGGCCGACCAGTCCATCTCCATGATCACATCGCCGTACAGGCCGGCGCCGGATCTCCCGCGGAACTTATCGGAGACGTAGAGGGGCACATGCGGCATGCTGTGGGCCAGGTAGAGGAGGAAAGGTTGATCCTTATGCTCTTCAATGAATTGTGCGGAGCGTTGGGTATACCAGGTAGTCAGAGAATCCTGATTATCGGTAAGGTGGCGAATCACCTTCTCATTCTCCATGAGCGGAAGTTCCGGAAAATCAAAATGCTCGTTATTTGGGTGTTTGGGCCACATGTCGTTGGAGTAGGGCAGGCCGAAGTAATCGTCGAAGCCGTGCCGGGTGGGCAAAAATTCCGGCAGATGCCCGAGGTGCCACTTGCCGTAGATGGCGGTGGCGTAGCCCTTTTGCTTTACCAGTTCGCCCAGCGTCATCTCATCGGGATGAATGCCCCCCTGCTTATCCGGCATAAAAGCTCCGGCCACGCCAATGCGGTTGGCATAACAACCGGTAAGGAGGGAGGCGCGGGAGGCCGAGCAGGTAGGCTGGGACACGTAGAAGTTGGTAAAGCGTACCCCCTGTTCCGCCAAGCGGTCCAGGTGGGGCGTGGCGTAAGCTTTCTGGCCGTAGCAGCTCAGGTCGCCATACCCCAGGTCATCAGCAAAAATGATGACAATATTGGGCGGGGCAGGCTCTTTATTAAGGCTAGCACGTTTTTGCTCACTGCTGCTGTATAGCAGATGGAATAGCAGGATAAAAAGGAAATGAATGTTCACAGTCGATGAAAATTTTTGTTCCACACCATTGAGAGTATTTTTTCAATACTTTGTAACACCAAATTTTTGACATGGCTAAAATAATATGCTTCATGAGATCCATGCTTTTCTTTCTCCTTTTTGTTTGTACGGCTGCTTTTTCCCAGCAGGATTCCTTCTACCTCTGGCCCCAGGAAGTGCCCCTGATGAAAGAACACCAGTTGGAAGAGAGTTCCACCTACCGGGAAGTATTGCGGGTGAAGGACGTCACCAATCCCATGCTCACGGCCTACCTTCCCCCGGAAGATAAAGCCACAGGAGCAAGCGTAGTGATCTGCCCGGGCGGAGGCTACCGCATCCTGGCCATCGAGCATGAAGGATATGATTTCGCCCGCTGGTTCAGCGAACGGGGTATTGCCGCCTTTGTTTTAAAATACCGCCTGCCCAATGATGCGGTGATGGAGCAGAAAGAGATCGTACCGCTTATGGATGCGCAGCAGGCATTGCGTATCGTCAGAAAAAGAGCCGGGGAATGGGGGCTGAATGCCCGGAAGGTAGGCATTATGGGCTTTTCGGCAGGAGGGCACCTGGCAGCTACTGCGGGCACCCACTTCGGGGAAGTGGTGGGCGGCATTGCCGATACTACGAGCGTACGCCCTGATTTTATGATCCTGGCCTATCCGGTGGTAAGTATGCTGGAAACCCTTACGCACAAAGGCTCGCGGCGGGCGTTGCTGGGAGAGGATCCCTCTTTAAAAAAGGTGTATCATTTTTCCAATGAACGGCAGGTGACAGGCCAAACCCCGCCTACCTTTATTGTGCATACCACCGACGACCGGGCGGTGCCGGCAGAAAACAGCGTAGCACTCTATTGGGCACTACGCGAGCATGGCGTGCCTGCGGAAATGCACATCTACGAAGATGGAGGCCATGGCTTTGGCATGGCCGAAGGAAAAGGCGATCTGGCCTCCTGGCCGGAAAGGCTGCAGGCCTGGTTGCGCAGGAGAGGGCTTGGACAATAAACAATAACTTATCAGGATTCTACATTTTCAGCCCACTTCAAACTACCTTTTGTTAAGGCAGATCACTTTTTCGGTGCTGTGAGGAACATGGAAGCCTGCCTGTACTGCAAACTGCCCTCTAGGTGCCGGCGGATGCCCGCTTCAACATCTGGTCGACGCCAGAGGTGAATTCTTCCACGGTTGGTGTATAGCCTGTTTTGCCCAGGGCTTCGAGCTGGTAGCCTTCTTCACCACCGGGTTTTTTATCTATGTTGAATACCCATACGGTGGGGTAGCCTCTTACCTTGAAAGCCTGCTGCAGGGAATGGTTCTGCTTTCGGATCTCATCGGGTATCTGCTTTCTCCTGGGGAAGTCTAGTTCGAGCAAAACGACATTCTTGTCGGCCCACTTTTTAAATTCCGGCTTAGAGAATACACTGGCGGTCAGCCTTTTGCACCAGCCGCACCAGTCACTGCCGGTAAAATTGGCCATGATGGGCTTTCCGGTTTTCTGAGAAAGGGCATAGGCCTGGTCGAGGTCTACCAGCCAGCCTTTGTTCTCAGCGGTGTATTTTTCCTGAGCTACCGCAAAAGCGGTGATCATGAGGAAAGCAAAGAGGGTGCTGATTTTTTTCATCATAAGATCAATTTGTTTTTTAGTGCCATGATTCCGGCAAGTCTGGTAAAGATACAATTTAGGTTTTGAAAAAGATGACTCTGAACTGTTAGAGGGATGTTAAGAGTCGTGGTGGCGGCTTTTGTGGGGGGATGCTGTGGATGCCGAAGCGCAGCGTAGGCCCGTTTGGGCTGTGGATGCGGAGGAGCGCTGCTAACGGTACTCCAGCCAGACGGTTGCTTGGGTATTCTTATCCGCAGTAAACCGTATCCAGCGGGCCTGGAAATCATCTGGAAAGCGATGTTTATAAGTTTCTCCTGGAGCTACAGTCACCCTTTGATACAACATCCAGGGGCCGTGGCCTACGGGCTCCACTTCGATATCGAAGGTAATCGTCTCAGAATAGTTATGGGACAGTTCCAGGCTCTTTTTTTCGTAAAAACCGATCAGATAGGGGTCGGAAGGCTGGCCAGCCTCTACGGGCGTATCTTTCCAGGGGCCGCCCCGGCCGGTGGGCCCGCCCATTTTCCAGAGGTCGTCG